>CAVJFW010000011.1:38599-42547 GCA_963648975.1 bacterium
ATATTAAATAATCGAGTTTCTTGTATACAAGTTTTCCCGATTTTCAGCCACTTTTTCTCATTTTTCATCTTTATCGGACAAGTGTCATTTTATGCCTGATTTTCCCTTATTTGTTCTGGGAAGACAAAAGACGTTGAATCGATTTGAACCGCTTACATTTCTCTTGCTTATCAAAAAGCCTTTGTATAAAATGGTATGACAAATCATCACATTTGTACTTTCATTTTTGTTTATTTGGCAATTACAAGACAAAGATAGAATCAGTTACAGAATGATGAAATGGGGGAAATATGAATAAAAGAAAATTTGAATTCGCGCAGGAACTACACAAGCAGATGCAACAGAAGAAATTCTCAAAGGTATCCATTTCCGATATCTGCGAAAGCATGGACTGTTCAAGACAAAGTTTCTATTATTACTTTAATACGATTGAAGACTGCCTTGCCTATTATGTGAAGGAGACATTCAAGAATCAGATCAAGGAAGACTACATGATTTCCGATGTCTTCAACTATTTCGACAACAATGCAGACTTCGTCAGACTTTGCGACAGCGACAACGAATCCAAAGTCATCCTTTGGGATGGATTATATAACTACACAAAGAAGCTTCTCGATCTGGTCTTCTCAAAGAACTTCGTCGAGTATCTTGCCCTATACACGGAGCAAAAGGATGCATTGGTTTCTTTCTACATTGCCGGACTTCTTGAGGAAGCCAGACTGTATGTGAAGAACAACTTCCTTCCGAACAAGGACAAATGTATTTCCTATTGCAAGGCCATCATGAGTTCCGCAGAGGCCACAAGGGAAACCATCGCCCGTTTCAGCCGCTAGGCAAAGAGGAATGAAAATGAACCTGGATTTTGATTTTCATTGTCCGACAAGGATCTTTTTCCGTGTCAACGGAGTATCCCAGATTGGAAAAATCATCCATGAGGAATATGGATTCCATAAAGTTTATCTCGTCTATGGTGGAAATTCACTGAAGAAAAGCGGAGCGTATGACAGAATCATCGCTTCATTGAAGGAAAATCACCTGGAATTCGAGGAATATTCCGGAATTGAGGCCAATCCAGACATCGAAGATGTAAGAAAGATGGTTTTGGAAGTCAAGAAATATAGACCGGATATCATTTTGGCTGCCGGTGGTGGATCGGTCGTAGATGCAGCAAAAAGTGTCTGTCATGGATATTACTATGATGGGGATCCTCTTGATTTCAACAAACACATTGTCAAGCCGCTTCACGCCTTGCCCTTGGCTACAATCATCACTCTTGCCGCCTCGGGATCCGAAATGTCGGATTCCTGTGTCATCTCAGACAGAAAACATAATTTCAAGAGCGGATTCAACTCCGTGACCAATTATCCTCTCTTCTCCTTGATGGATCCAGCTTTGACCGTCAGTGTCCCACTCTACCAGACGGGTGTCGGATTGGCCGACATGTTCTGTCATTCCTTCGAAAGATTCTTTTCCGCATCCCATGATTTCGAACCATCCGATGGTCTTGCCCTCAGTGTCATGAAGGATATCGTCAGAGTGACTCCTCTTGTCCTATCCGACCCCAAGAACATCGAGGCAAGAAGAGACATGATGATTTTAGGAACTCTTGCCCACAACGGCTTTACCAACTATGGAAAAGGAAAGATATTCATTGTCCACAAGGCAGAACATTATCTGAGCGGTGTCTATCCGAAGCTTACCCATGGGCAGGGAATCGCCCTTCTCATGCCACTATATCTTCAGGTGAACAAGACAAAGCTGAAAGAAAAAATATCCACTTTCGGAACATATGTGTTTTCCCTGAGAAAAGGCTGTTCGGCAAATTCCGTCATAAAAAGCCTCCAGCAATGGATAGACAGTCTTCCGATTGCCCACACATTCGAGGAACTAGATTTCCCAATCGATGACCAGGATATCCAAAAAGCAAAAAAACTTCTGAGACTGAAATAATTATTTGACTGACATAAACTTTGTTTAGCGTATAATTGTCATATGTGCTATTTAAACCAAGGAGGATTTCCCTATGGAAGAAAAAAGAACCAAAGAAGCACCGAAGGCATTTCTTGATCACAATGCCTCATGGCCGCTGACGCTCGTATATCTCGGATTTCTGATCGGTATCTATTTTGCCCAACAGTTTTCCTACAAGAATTTCATCGATCAGAATGCCCTGAACCCCTATGCCTACTACTTCATCGCCATCTTGGGTGGCATAGTCTTCTCATTCCTGTTCTACAATCTTGGAAAGATCTGTTTCGGAAAGCTTGCAGGATATGAAATTGTCAGCATCAAGCTTCTCGGACTATGCATCAACAAGGCCACAAAGCCAAGCAAGGTCAGCTACAACATCCTGGATTTCTTCACCATCTCCATGCAGTTTGCTCCAAAGAATGACGACACCAGGAAGAAGCCGACATTGCTGTTCTTCGGAGGCATCATCTTCGAATCCATCCTTCTGATTCTGACCCTCATCTTCATGCTCATCTTCGCCACCAAGGGAACAACCGGAAATCTTTCCAACTTCGCCTGGACATTCCTCTTTGCAACATGCTACGGCTTCCTCACTCCTTTATATGAGATGATTCCACTTCGTCAGGACTATCCGACCGACATGTACAACTTCCTCATGACCAAGTCCGATGATGACAAAGTCGCCTATAACATCTTCCAGATCAACAGGAAGAGAGAACTTACCGGAGACGACTTCATCGTTCCGGAGTTCACATCCTATGATTCCTTCTACAAACTCCATACACTATATTATGTCTACCTCAAGGATTTATATGAATCCAAGCTCGAAAAAGCCTTCTCAGTCCTCGAGGACATGAAGTATTATTCCAAGTACTACCTCGAAGATGAAAGATATCTTCCCAGTGCAGAAACCATATATCTTAAATTCCTGATCGATGACGAGGCTGGTGCCAACAAGGCCTATCTCGGAATCAAGAAGGATGAAAGAAAGAACGTCGCAAATCCTATTTCCGTCACTGGTGACAGAATCGCCATCCTAGTCCTTGCAAGCATCCACTCCGACAAGGAGGCCGCAACCAACCTTATCAAGGCACACGATGCAAAGATCAACGCCATGGTCAATAAGGATTCTGCCAGAATCAAGAAGGAAAGCGAACTCTTCAATTCCGCCCTTGAGAAAGCCAAGAGCATCAAACCAGAGCTGGAATTGGGAAAATAATCCATTTCATCTGAGACTGCATCATGCAGTCTCTTTTTCATTATCTTCGATGTGAACCATAATCATGGTTGAACTTCCGGAATTCGCCAAGCAATATGTAGCGATTCATTATTTGATTCTCCATGGAATCGGTCGATCACCTGACAAAATATTCTTGCTTTTCATTTGCAAAAATATATAATCATTCCTACCTGGGGATGTTCCGGTTTCGACAGGCAGGAACGACTTTTGAGGGCAGTGGAGTGGTTTCCTTAAAAACCGACACAATTACAAGTGCCAATAAACCAGTTATGTTCCGTGCTCCGGCCATGATGGCCTGCGCTGCCTAATCTATTTAGGTCTTAGCGTTCTCTTTGGGACTACAGGTCCCTTTGCACGAATCGATGATGGTCTGGTAGATTCATCATCACCGATTTAAAAGAATCTACTTCATGACCATGCTTCCTTTCCATGGTCATGCGACACAAGGAAGGATCGAAAGAAGACATCTTCGTTCATGTCATGCTTCTTTCTAAGATCAGACGTGAAAGAAACTGTGGTTCCTTATCAGAGATTCCTGTTTGGACGTGGGTTCGACTCCCATCATCTCCACCAGCGACCAATATAAAACTCTAGGTTGGAATGCCTAGAGTTTTTTGCTTATATGTTTATTTTGTGTTTTTGATGATTTGCAAAAATTCATCAACCTTTACTATTTTAATGTCTTCAGACTCTTTGATATCTAATAGGTCATTATCTTCACTTACAATATACAAAGC
>CAVJFW010000012.1:0-41413 GCA_963648975.1 bacterium
CGGCGACAATACCCTCACGGGGAAGATAGCTGCAGCCGCTTTTTTCGTGGGAAAAGATTTTTTTATCGGTTTTCTTAGATACCATAGTGGTATCTTTTTTTATTCAAAAAACCTCATCAGACATAACTTGACAGAGCTATGCCATGATGAGGTTGATTTTTTAGTTATCCGTCTTTCCGGAACCTATTTCTGCATTGGCGATGTTGTCAGCCAATTTTGTGATTTCGTCATTTGGATTCTGGAGTGATTTTTCTTCATCCATTTCCTTTTTGTAGGAAAGCTTAAGGAATATTGGGGTGATGAAGGAGGAGATGAGGATAAGAATAAGGCAGAACATCATGATTCTGTTGTCAACCAGGTTGCAGTCGACACCCTTCTGGGCACAGACAATGAGAACTTCAGCTCTTGCCATCATACCGAATCCGATTTTGAGAGAGTCATTGAACTTGAATTTGAATGCCAGACCAGCCAATGAGCATCCGATGATCTTACCGATGATGCCGATGATGATCCATAACAGACCGAATAACAGGAACTGCAGGAAGGCGGGGTCGGAGAAGTCGAAACTGGATTGATACAATCCCATGGCTATGGAGCCGAAGAAGATAGGACCGAAGAGATAATTGCATGTCGTCTCGGCTCTATGATCGATATAACCATGAGCTACGGTACTTGATAATATCAGACCCATCAGATAGGCACCGGTAATGTCTGCAATATTGAAGAATTCCGATATATATGACCAAATGAGACAGCAGGCAAGAGAGATGATGACGATACGGATGTGATGCGGATATCTTGAACCAAGATAGTTGAAGAGCTTCCTGAGGAAGTATCCGGCAACGAATGTGAGACCAAAATACAAAACCATATAAAGGATGATGAAGAGAATGCTGATGAATGTATTGCCGGATTGGTTCATGGCGTTTACGGTCATGGATGCGAAGTCTGTACCTGAGGTGTTGGATCCTGATAAGGAAATGACAAGTGATAGGACGATGATGCCTAATACGTCATCGATGATGGCGGCAGAGACAAGACAGCTTCCGACCTTCGTGTCGAGCTTTCCCAGTTCCTTCAAGGTTGCGACGGTTACAGACACGCTTGTTGCCGTAAGGATGACACCATAGAAGAGTTCACGGAAGATGTTGATTTCGTTTCCGGCAATCCTGTCAAACAGGAAGGCCATCAGGAAGCATAGCATCATTGGGACGATGACTCCACAGCAGGCTACCACGAAAGCAGCAGGACCGACTGATTTGACCTTCTTGATGTCGGTTTCTATACCAGCGGAGAACATGATGAGTATGACACCTATCTTGGCAAAGAAATCGATGCCATCCTTCGTGTAATCCGTGAGTATTTGCTGATTCGGTATAAGGTATATGAGACCGACGACCAAACCTGCCACGAGATATCCGATGACCTGAGGAACTTTCAGTTTTCCTAGCAGAAGAGAGAAAACCTTGGATAATAGCAATAGTAGACCAAGTGGCAAAAGAATCTTATACGCCTGTGGATTGCTGTCTACAGGCACTGTTACTAATGAGTACATATGACTCCTCCGATTAAACAATTAGATTATAGGCTTATCCTTATTTCTTCACTTATGAAAGAGCTTTCCGTCACGACAAGGCAATGATTTTGTTAGTGAATATCGTTTCGGATTTACATTATAATATATGGGCTTTACGGAGGTCGAAATCATGAATGAATCCAAGGACTATCTAGTCAGGGCCCTGGCCGCTGACAAACAGATCAGGGCTTTTGCCGTCACAACCAGAAACCTTGTGGAATATGCCAAGAACATACATCATCTTTCCCATCTTTCCAGCGCAGCCTTGGGAAGACTTATGTCTGCTGGTCTGATGATGGGTGACATGCTGAAAAGTGATGATGATCTTCTCACCATCCAGATGATGGGAGATGGACCATTGAAGCATATCCTTGTCACTGCTGATTACCTAGGCAGGGTGAAAGGTTATGTCTCGAATCCATCTGCTGAACTCCCATTGCGCGAGGATGGTCATCTCGATGTCGGAAGGGGCATTGGCAAAGGAAACCTCACGGTCATTCGTGATTATCATATGAAGGAACCCTATTCTTCAACGATTCCTCTCCATTCAGGAGAAATTGCTGACGATCTGACTTATTATTTTGCACAGTCTGAACAGACACCATCCAGTGTTGGATTGGGTGTCCTTGTCAATCAGGATTCCACCATCAACTGTGCTGGTGGCTTCATCGTCCAGCTTATGCCTTTCACGAAGGATGAGACCATCAATAGATTACAGGATAATCTTTCTCATTTCCCATCCGTGACTGACATTCTGAAGACCGGGCATACACCAGAAGACCTTCTTCATATCCTTCTTGATGGTTTTGATGTCGAAATCACCGATAGGAAGGATTGTATGTTCCATTGTGGATGTGAGGAAAGAAAAGACCAGATTCTTCTGAGCATCGGAAAAGATGCCATCAAGGAAATGATTGCGGAAGGGAAGAATGTCGAATCCACTTGTGCATTCTGCGAAAGGAAATACGTCTTTACGCCTTCAGAACTTGAAAAACTTATCTCTGATGACAAATCAGAGAAGTGATCATTCATCTACGAATTCCTTTATCCAACTTTTGTTGACCTCACCGATGGTGAGGTTTTCAAATGAGACTTTTTTGATGTGGGAATCCTTTAGACCTATCAACGAAACAGCAGTATCAGCCTTTCTGATGTTGATGTTCCTGAATCTGAAATCTTCATAAATGGATGGCTTGTCGGTAAGTGGAATGGATGTGGAACTAGGATAATGCATCGTGATGTCGATGGCTTCCTTGTCGATTCTTTCCATCTGGATGTTTTCGACCCTGACGTTTCTGACATATCCGCCACGACCTGGAAGGGATTTGATCCTTATTCCTCTTTCGGAATGATTGATGATGAGATCATGGATATGGATATCCTCGACTCCACCGCTGACACAGCTTCCAATGGCTACTGCGGCATGCCCTTTGGTGAATGTGCAGTTTCTGACTTCCACATCCTTGCATGGACGATTGACCCTGAAACCATCTTCATTTAGTCCTGAATCGATGGCTATGCCGTCATCTCCTGTATTGAAAGAACAGTTTTCGATGAGAACGTGTTCGCAACTGTCTGGGTCGATTCCATCCGTGTTTGGCCCATCTGAAAATAAGGTGATATCATGGACATGGACATTCCTGCAATAGACGGGATGAATTATCCACATTGGGGAATCCTGGATGGTAAAGTCTCTGAGGACAATGTTCTCTCCGTTGATGATTTCGATGAAATCAGGCCTCAGACAGGATGACTTCAAATCCAATACCCTGTCTTTCAAGGCGATGTGGTTTGCCTCAGCATAGCAAAGACGATTGCAGCTTTCCTGTTGCATCTTCTTGTATTTCCACCATGCATAGCCGTTTCCGAACAGCTTGCCTTTTCCCTTAATGGTGATGTTGTCTTTGCCATAGGCATAGATGAGAGGATGGAATGAATAACATTCCACACCTTCAAAACGGATGAATGTTTTTTCAAGATAATCTTCCATGTCCGTGGAAAAGTAGATGTTTGCATCGTCATCCAATGTGATGGTGATGTTGTCTTTCAATGGCCAGGGAAGGGAATGATAGGTACCCGCGGAAATGAATATTTCATCCCCGGCTTCAGCTTCTGCGATGACTTTGGTGATGTCATCTTTGTGATATGTTGTTCTTACGATATGTTTCATGACGCTTGTTCCTATAAGATGTTGGAAATGAACATTGTGAAGAGTGGAAGAGAAATCATCGAAAGAATGGTAGATATGACGATGCTGCTGATTGCCACATCCTCATCATAATTGAATTGTATGGCGAATACGCTGGTTATGCTGACACATGGACATGCCATCAACACGAAGATGACCTGAAGCATGAGGGAATCTAGGGAGATAAATGCCTTGAAAAGACACAGTATGCCAAGAGTGATGAACGGACAGATGATGAGCTTGATGAATATGCTTACCCACATATATACGTCCTTAAATACCTTTTTCAGGTTCAGTTTTGTCATCAGCATGCCGATGAGGAACATACTTAGTGGGGTGTTCATGTTTCCTATCATGGAAATCGGCTTCTGAACTGCTGAAGGAATCTCGACCTTGCAAAAGAAGAGTACGAGACCGATGATGAGTGCATAGATGACAGGAGTCTTGAGAATACTGATGGCTACCTTCTTTGGATTGAAGGAACCGGAGACCAGCCCATAACCGAAAGTCCAAAGGAGAATGTTGAAGATCGTAAGAAAACTTGAGGCATAGATGAGACTTGTCGTTCCGAAGAGAGCTTCAATCAAAGGGAAACCCATATAGGCAGAATTGGAGAAAATCATGGCAAAGCGTAGGATGTTTTTCTGCTCGGTCTTCCAGAAATGGGTGACTGCCATGATGACGACACCACATACAGCCATGGCGATGAAGGTGAAGAGAAAACACCACAAAAGGTTTGTTATGACATTGGAATCAAAGCTTGTCGTGATGTAGGAATTGATGATCATGAACGGTACGACGATATAGACGAGAATGTTTGTGATTGTCGTCTTTGCCTCAAGCTTGATGAGTTTCAGTTTTGTAAGAAGGAAACCCAAGAAAATCATGAAGAACAGGGTGACGACCTGTATGAGTGAAATTTTTGCAAGCTCCATGATTTATTCTCCAATGAAGGCAAAACCGTGAATGGTTTTGCTCAGATGATTCTTCATCAGCTCAGCACATTTATCCATGTTTCCTTCTTTCAGTGACCAGAGGATTTCAAGGTGTTCCTGGATGGAAGAAAGATATCTTTCATTACTTTCCATATTTGAAAGGATATGAATCCTGAGACACTTGTCCATGATCTTTTCCTCTTCCCTGATGATGTAGTCGTTGTTTGTGAATGATACGAGACCGACGTGGAAATCTTTGTCATCATCCTTTGAGATGTCTTTACTTTCATATTCTGGATGATTGAGAATTTCACTGAATTTTTCAATCCATCCATCAATCCATTCATTGGGTATTGGATGTTTGTATAGTCCAAATATGTTCGGTTCAATCAACATTCTGTATTCGTAAAGGGATTTGATTTCCTTCAGGGATATGTCTGTGACGATGGTTCCCTTGCGTGGAAGAATGCGGATGTAACCTTCATCAGCCAATTTCAGTACGGCTTCCCTGATTGGAGTTCTGGAAGTAGATAGTTTTTCGACGTATTGCTTTTCGTTGAAGACACTTCCTGGTTTCAGTTTGCCAAGAATGATATCTTCCTTTATCTGTTCATATGGTGTCACAGTATGTTTTCCTCTGATATATCAGTGATATATCACAACTCTTGACATGATTTGTTAAGACTGAAAAAAAGGTGATGCATTTTCGCATCACCATAGACTAATCGATGAACTGATTTGAGTCGGTTCCGTTCCCGGCAATCTATTGAGGAAATATAATACGGCAAGAATGATAAGGGGCAAAAGGACAATGATTGTGTTTCTTATCATATGGAATCTGGATGCCTTCCATTGTCTGACCGTGAATTCCTTCACCTTTGGAACTTCAAGTATGTTGAGTACAATGACTCCAGACAGGTAAATGAAATAGAAGTTGATGAAGAAAAGGTAGAATGCATTTCCCATCATCATCCATTTGGAATTTGCCAGTGAATATCCCACGACACATAGTGGTGGCATCAGGGCTGTGGCAATCGCAACACCTGGAATGATGTTGTTGTATTGCCCCTTCCTTGTCTGGCCTATGATTCCGGCAATGCCGCCTGCAATGGCAACGACAACATCGAAGATGGAAGGCTGTGTTCTGAGAATAATCTGTTCTGTGGCATCCTTGATAGGAGAAATAAGGAAATAGATGCAGGAAATCGAGACGGAAATGATGACTTGGAGAATGAAACCGGATAATCCTCTGAATATCGTCAACCTGTCATTTGATGCGGTTCCATAGGATAAAACCAGGATTCGACTCATGAGAGGGGAAATCAGCATCGCACCGATGATTATGGCAAGGCTGTTTGTGTTAAGACCTACTGATGCGATGATGATGGCACAACACATGATGACCATGTTCGATCCTTTGAATTTGCCTCCGGAAAGGATTCTTTCCTTGATTTCCTCATGAGAGGCGACATCATCTCTGATGGAGAAGAGTTTTCTCAGGTGGTATACAAAATGAATCCAGAATGACTTGGATTTCTTTTCCTTCGCCAATTCAATGTGATCGGCGATGTCGATGTTTGTGTCATCGGTGATGATTTCATCGCCTGTATATTCGATGATTTCCTCTTTGTTGTTTTCTTCGTTCATATTTTTTTAATCATTACATTTTATAATGATTGAAAGTGCAAGTTAAGGAAAAAAGTCAGATAAGCAGTTCCAAAGCCATCATCAGGACAAATCCGACCATGAATGCCCAGATGCCGTAATGGTCATTTCCACCTTTTCTTGAATCAGGCAATAGTTCATCAAGCGTGACATATATCATCGCACCACATGCCAAGGATAGCAACCAAGGTGTGATCATGGATATTTTTGCAAGGAACAGACCAATGATGCCGAATATGGGTTCGACAATTCCGGACAGAGTACCGAAGAGAAAGCTCTTTTGCTTTGTCATTCCATCGCTAAATAATGGAATGGAGACAGCAGCTCCTTCCGGAATATTCTGAATGGCAATGCCGATTGCCAGAGAAAGACATGCATAAATCAAAGAGGAATCATTCTGCTCCAATGCCATACCAGCTGCAAATCCGACAGATAATCCTTCAGGAATGTTATGCATCGTGACAGCTAGGAAGAACTTCATGTTGCCTGACATGTCCGATTTTTCACCTTCTTCGATTCCTGTGTTCTTATGTAGATGAGGAACAAACCTGTCAAGGCAATATAACATGATACCTCCTAAAAGGAATCCGATGATTGGAGGTAAGAATGAAATGTCAGAATATAATTCCTTGCTTTGATTGATTGACGGCAATAGAAGACCGAAGAAACTGGCGGAAATCATGATTCCACTTGCGAATCCCAAAATGAGATTGTTGACTTTGTCTGTGATTTTCTTACGGAAAAAGAAGACAAAGGATGAACCTAATGTCGTTGCAATGAAGATGATGGATATGGATATTATCGATACTGTTATGCCGTTCATGATTTCATTTCCAATAGATGGTAATTGTAAAAAAGATGATTGTCAATAGTAAAGTTAGTTTATTCTAACTAATTAGCAATAAAAAAGGGAACGTTTGTTTCCGTTCCCTTGTTTGTCAGTACTTGTAGAAGCCTTCCTTTGTTGACATGCCAAGTTTTCCCTCATCTATGTATTTCTTCAGAATCTTGGCCATTGCCTTGAAATTATATGGCATCATCATCTTTTTCAAAATCGGAGAGAATAGTCCTGGAACCTTCTGATATTGCATGACGATGTTGTAGGCTGTCTTCAGTCCCACGGTATCGAAGATTTCAAATGGACCTTTTGGCGCACCTGTTCCGTTTTTCCATGCGGTATCGATACTCTTTGGATCTGAGATACCTGAAGCATATAAGTCCAAACCTGAAAGAAGGAATGGAACCAGCATGGAATTGAGAAGATATCCGTTCTTTTCCTTGAGAACCGGTAATGCAATCATATGGATGTCATTGGCAAACTGAACCACTTCATCGAAATACTTGTGATCTGTCTGATCCTGTACCATGACTTCAGAGATATTGTTCTTCCAGATGGAATTGGCAAAATGAAGAGAAAGATATTTTTGAGGTCTACCCGTGAACTTGGCAAATTGGCTTGGAAGAAGGGTGGATGAATTGGTTACAAGTATCGTCTTTTCCGGCATCAGGGGAGAGAGCTTCTTGTAAAATTCAGTTTTAGCCTGAACATCTTCAGCCATGGATTCGATGACTAAGTCGGCATCTTCGACGGCTTTCTTCATATCAAGTTCGAGCTTGAGGGATGAGAAGGCATTTTCGACTCTTTCCTTTGCTTTATCATAATCGAAGGTTTCTCCTTCGGCCAATCCTCTGCACCAGAATGGTGAATCGACTTTGGCATCCTTCATTTTTTCGATTGCATCAAGGTATGTAACTTTCAGTTGGTCGATCTTTGGTTTTGTTCTTCCGATGGAAGACTCGCTCCTGAGCCAAATCGTCACATCAAATCCCCAATAGGCAGCCTGGAAGGCAATCTGACTTCCTAAGACGCCACCTCCGGCAACAACAACTTTTTTGATTGGCATTTGATATCCTCCTTAAAATTTGTAACTAATTCATTATAGCGCTTACAATGCAGACTTTGATGAAAATATCTTTATAAATCAAAGAAATTAAGAATTGTTTTACATTTTTTCTGGCTAAGTATATTTATCCATAAGGATGCAAATCAAAACTAGCAGGAACTTTCGTTCCTGTCAGAAGATTGACTTACTTATTCTTTTTGGCTTCTTCCCTTGCGTTATTTACTCCGACATAGCGCTTATGTTGATGTTGTTTCCAGTAATCATCGAGATTCTTCTCGTATTTTCCAGTGCGGGATTCATCGATTTCATAGAATTTGACACCAAGCATCTCATCAGGTAGATATTCAAGGTAATCCAAGGTATCCCATTCTTCATATGGGTAGGCATCCTTGGAATCGACATTGGCTCTTGTAAGGCGTAGGTAATCGCGGACACGTATCGGCTTGTCGTCAACCATGCCAGATGCTTTTTCTATGGCAAGAGCAGCTGACTTCGATTTTGGGGACAAGGCCAGTTCCAGTACGGTGAAACCAAGAGGAATCTGTGCTTCGGGAAGCCCTACTTCCCTGGCTACCTGGCAGGCATGATAACAGCGATCCACGGCAGCAGGATTGGCTAAACCTATATCCTCATAGGCAGTGACCGTCAGTCTGCGGATGATTCCTTCCAGGTCACCGCTTTTGAGCAACTTCGCAAGATAATAGATTGCAGCGTCTGGCTCACTTCCCCTGATGGATTTCTGGAAGGCGGAAACCGTATCATAATGCTCATCCTCATCTTTGTCAGAAAGGTAATTTGGTGTATTGGCAATTTCCTTTGCATCATCAAGTGTGATTTCATGAGTCGATGAAAAGCTCAATGCGACTGCCTCAAACTGGTTATATGCAAAGCGCATGTCCCCGGCGGAAATCCTTGCTAGATAGCTAAGCGAGTCTGGACTGAATTTTCTTTTGTCTGAAAGTCCATTTGGAGAATGGACTGCCCTATTCAAGCCTTCGAGCACCTGACTTTCACTTAAAGATTCTGTCTCCAACAGTCTGCATCTTGAACGTATGGCAGGATTGAGTGAGATAAGAGGGTTGGCTGTCGTGCATCCAATGAGGTAGAAATCTCCGTTTTCCAGATGTGGAAGCAGAATATCCTGCTTTCCTTTATCCATTCTGTGTATTTCGTCGATGATGACAATGCTTGGGTAAAAACGTATTGCTTCATCAAAGGCCTGTTCCATCTTGGATTTGTTGTCGATTACGGCATTCAGGGAAATCGTGTTGATTCCGTATGTCTTTCCGAATGCCTTGGCAAGCGTTGTTTTTCCTGTCCCAGGTGGGCCATAAAAAACCATACTCAAAAGAGACTGGGATTCTATCAGTTTGTTGAGGAAATTCTTGATTTTGTTCTGACCTAGAACCTCTTGGAGTGTTTCGGGTCTCATTCTATATGCAAGTGGCTTGTCAATCATTGTTTCGTCCTATAAATCAACTTATTTTACCAATATTCCCATTCAAGATGAAGTTTTTGTTGTTTTGCTTTTTTGCATGGAAGAGAGAATCTATAATATAGTCATGCGAATTTTGATTCAGGAATGCCTTAAGGCAAGTGTTACCATCGATTCCGAAGTCGTCGGAAAAATTGATGAAGGTGAAGTCATTTTTGTTGGTTTCACAGCCGGCGATGATGAAACAACCATCGACAGGATGCTCGACAAGCTGTTGAAGCTCCGCATTTTTTCGGATGCAAACGGAAAGACGAATCTTAATCTGGCTGATCATGGCGGAAACATTCTCTGCATTTCGCAGTTTACCTTATATGCGGATGTATCCAAAGGCAACAGACCAAGCTTTGTCAATGCCTTGGGAGGCGCATATTCAAAACCTTTATATGACAGCTTCTGCAGGAAGCTGACACAACGAATGCCGAACACACAGTTTGGTGTCTTCGGTGCGGATATGAAGGTTTCATTGATCAATGATGGTCCGTTTACCATCCTCTTGGATTCTAAGGAGTTGGAAAAGTAATATGGCAAAAAAAGTCTTGCTTGGACTCTCTGGTGGTGTTGACAGTGCCGTGAGTGCATATTTGTTGAAGAAACAGGGATATGATGTCACCTGTTGTTTCATGCGTAATTGGGATAGTATCACCAACAACGACATCCTCGGAAATCCGACTCTGTCAGGTAGCAAATGTTCCCAGGAATTCGATTATGACGATGCCGTTGAAACGGCGTTTGACCTGGATCTCCCAATCGTCAGGAAGGATTTCATCAATGAATACTGGAAGGAAGTCTTTTCTCAGTTCATCGAAACATATAAAAAGGGTTATACTCCCGATCCGGATGTCTTCTGCAACAAATACATCAAGTTTGGTCATTTCTATGAATATGCCAAATCCATGGGATTCGACACGATTGCCATGGGACATTATGCGATGAGAATCGATGAAGACAGGGAATCTCATCTCTATAAGGCCTTTGACAGGAACAAGGATCAGTCCTATTTCCTAGGGCAGATTTCGTCTGAACAGCTTTCCCATTGCCTTTTCCCGCTCAGCAACTTCACGAAGCCACAGATCAGGGAAATAGCCGAGAGTCAACAGCTCAGCGCCGTAATGCATAAGAAGGATTCCACCGGCGTATGTTTTATCGGTGAGAGAAACTTCAAGCAGTTCCTTAACAATTATCTTCCTAGCAAGGAAGGCGATGTCGTCGACATCGTCACCGGTCAGGTACTCAGAAAGCATGATGGTGTGCTTTATTATACTGTCGGTCAGCATCGTGGATTGAGTATCGGTGGTATCAAGGGGAGAACCATGGATCCATATTTCGTCGTAGGCAAGGATGTTGAAAAGAACATTCTTTACGTTGCCCAAGAGGAAGGAAATACGTTCAGAAAATCTTATCGCTGTCTTCTTGATCATTTCAATTGGATTGGCAGTGACATGCCACTTGAATCCATGGACTGCAACTGCAAGTTCCGCTATCGTGGAAAGGACATGCCGGTAAGACTTAATGTCCTGTCTGATCTTGAGACTGCCTATCTTGACTATGATGGCTATGACTACGTTGCCAAAGGTCAGATTGCCGTCCTTTATCTGGGAGACAGGTGCCTAGGATCTGGCATCATTTCCGAAACTTACGACAAAGACATGAAAAAGATCTGTTATTGATGAAAATTGCTTGAAACCTATTTCTCTTTTTTGTAGAATATCTCGTCTTTAAATTTATAGGAAACGAGGTGAGTTACTTTGCCAAAGACAACTGTTAGAGATGGTGAAACTTTAGACATCGCCATGAAGAGATTCAAGCGTATGGTCAACAAGGCTGGAACCATTCAGGACTACAGAAAGCATGACTTCTTCCTTAAGAAGGGTCTCAAGAGAAAGCTTAAGTCCGAAAACGCAAAGCGTAAACATTAGTTTACCTGAAGGAGAGTACATTCCGTGCTCTCCTTTTTCAATTCCTGACAAAAGAGAGTAAAATATAATCATATGAAATCTATCAAGGAACTTTTGGTCCTCGGACCTGGACCATCATCGAGTCATACCATCGGTCCATATCGAATATCTCAGTCTTTTTTGGAAGAAATCAGAAAACTTGATGTGGAGAAAGTCGTAGTCACCCTATATGGTTCCCTCGCTCTGACGGGAAAAGGACATTCCACGGATGACATTATAAGGAAAACCTTTGAGGATTATCCTTTTGAGTGTCGATTCGAAATGAATTTCGAGGGTATCTCCCATCCGAATACGATGCAATGCGAAGCCTATCTGAAGGATAAGACCATCGTCAGAAAAAAATATCAGTCCATTGGTGGCGGAGCCTTCATTGAAGAAGGAAAGGAAAAGAATGTGAAGGAAGTCTATTCCTTTTCCACTTTTGACGGATTGAAGAAATACATGGAAGAAAACAAGATCGAAGATGTTTTTTCCGTAATCGCAGAAAATGAGGATGAAGACATCTTGGAATTCGGAACATTCATGCTGAAGCATTCCTTTAAAACTATTTCCTCATCACTGAAGAAGGAAGGAACCTTGCCAGGCCCATTGAAACTGAAGCGTGTTGCCAAGGATATTTATCAGCATGCCAACAAGAATAAATACAATATCGACAGAAGACTGATTTATCTCACCTCCTATGCCTATGCCACGGCAGAGGCCAACGCCAACAACGAGATCATCGTCACGACACCGACCTGTGGTGCGGCAGGTGTCGTTCCGGCATGTCTTTATTATGAATGGAAAAACCATCATGTCGAAATGTCAAGATTGGTGAAGGCATATCTTGTCGGTGCACTTGTATGTTCCTTCATCAAGGAAAACGCAGCAGTGGCCGGTGCTCTTCTTGGATGCCAGTCTGAAATTGGTTCGGCAGCCAGTTTTGCCAGTGCCTCACTTGCGTATCTGAATGGTCTTTCCCTATACCAGATAGAATACGCAAGCGAAGTCGCAATGGAGCATTTCCTTGGCCTTACATGTGATCCAGTCGATGGATATGTTCAGATTCCTTGCATTGAAAGAAACGGAATGGCTGCCGTTCATGCATATACGGCATACCTTTATTCAAAAAACATTTCCTTGTATAGAAAGAATAAGGTTTCTTTTGACAATGTAGTTCAGGCAATGAAGGAAACGGGTAACAAACTTCCCAAGGAACTTAAGGAGACAAGCCTTGGTGGCTTGGCCAAGGTCATCATCTGCTAGAAGTCAATCTGGCTTTCGCTGATGTTGATGTTGGTGATTTCGGATGCCTTGACATTCATGGTCAGTTTGCTTGACTGGACTATTTCATTGTTGACATATAAGTCTGCAAATAGACCGGCTGTTTCATATGTGTCACAGAGGCTCTTGTAGTTCTTGATGAACTTTTCTCCTACGACCGTGTAGGTCACTTCGTTGGCATATGGATTCGGTTTCTTTTTGTATGTCAGGATTTCTATGAATCTTGCCCTGGAGAAACTGATGGTTCCCTTGCTTGTGGCTACATCGGTAAGATAGTTTTTGGCTCTTGTCTTCATGTATTCCTCAGCTTGGGTAACCTTCATCGTCGTATATCCGCTGCCGTTGTCGTAGGAAAGATTTCCTGTGTCAGAACAACCGGAAAGGTCTATTTCCGGGAAAAGTCCGTTCCATACGGAATCTGTCATCTGTCTGACCTTTACATCCACTGTTGGTGTCGGCTTGCTACCCTTTGAGCCGATGGTGTAGACTGCATCGGTAAGTGAGTAGGTGATGGATTTTCCATCTTCGAATATGGCGTTTGTGAAATTGGCGGTAGCCTTGGTCGTCACTTCCCTTACATAGTCGATGTTGATGGCGGCTTTTATCGAAGTGTTTTCTGCACATGTAAGCGTATAGGTAAGACTTCTTCCGAACGGCTTCAGACATGTCAACGTGATTTCATTGTTTGCCGTATTCAGGACATGGCTGACATATGAGGATGGATCCTCATCCTTTCCCCATGTTTCCGATTCCCATTCGTTTGAAAATGTCGTCGACCAGTCCAAAGTATCTACCAGTGTGAAGCCATCGGCTGTCGATGGCGAAATCTTGTAGGTCAGCTTGACGGTACTTGTCCTTTGAGCCTCATTGTAGGTTGTGCTTTTGTTGGTGATGATGATGCCATCTGCCTTGCTGACTTCGACATTCGGCGCGGTTGGTGCCTGACTCTGACCTCCTTTTGACAATGCGATGTTTCCGATCATACCTAGACTTGACAATGTCAAAATCCCTGACGTCAACAGCAAAGTTCTTTTTCTTGCATTCATTTGGAATAACCTCCTTTATAGAACCTTCATATAGTTATTCCCGTTTCAGAAGCAAAATTACGAAAAAAAGAGAGACAAATTTTTGTCTCTCCCTGTTTTTGTGTTGTTTTTAGTCTTTTAAAAGGCTGTGAATCTTGTTGGATATTGCCTCTGGGGTGAATCCGAAGTCGGCGATGACATCCTTTGCCGGAGCTGACAGTCCGAACCTGTCGATGCCATATACATATTTTGCATATTTGTAGAGGGCATCACTCTTTCCCATTTCGATGATGATTCTCTTGTCGTATGGGTTGGCAAAGATTTTTTCCTGATATTCCTCACCCTGGGCATCGAAGAGGTCAAAGGATGGAAGGGAAACGACTCTGACATCGATACCGTCTGCCAGAAGCATTGCTTGAGCCGTGACGGCAACGTTGACTTCAGAACCGATGGCGATCAATGTGAATTGGGCTTTTTCCTTTTCCTTGCTGACGACATAGCCACCCTTGAGCGTTCCCTGGAAAGAGGAGCCTGCATTGTTCTTCAGAGCTTGTCTTGAAAGGATGATGGCTGTTGGCTTGTCGGTACTGCCGAAGGCGATTCTGTAGGCTGCGGCAACTTCTATTGCATCGCTTGGACGGACGACACAAAGGCCTGGTATGCTTCTAAGCATGGTAAGCTGCTCGATAGGCTGATGAGTCGGTCCATCTTCACCGACGGCAATCGTGTCGTGGCTGAAGAGATAGATGGCCGGAATCTTTTCCATGGCTGCCATTCTTATGGCAGGTTTCATGTAATCAGAGAAGACGAAGAAGGAACCAACATATGTTCTTAAGCCTCCATGGAGCAGGATACCATTCTGGATCCCTGCCATGGCAAACTCACGGATGCCGAAATTGATGTTGGAGCCTCTTCTGTTTTCCGGAGAATAAGTCGAGAACTTCTTGACCTTCGTCTTGACGGAGCTGGCGACGTCGGCGCTTCCGCCAAAGAGATTATCGGTCTCATCGGCGACGAGGTTGAGGAATGCGTTGGATGTATTTCTTGTGGCATCCTTGAAATCCGGTTCGTAATGTGGAGCGTTGTTGAATAATCTTGAGGAGATGTCGTTGTTGAGGAGGTTGACGAATGTCTCATATTCCGTTGGATGTTTCTTCTGATAATCCTTGCAGATGCATTCATAATCATCATGTGCCTTCTTGCCTCTGACAAGGAAGGATTCCTTGAATGCCATATAGGCCTCTGCAGGAACTTCAAAGGCTGGGAAGGAGACGCCAAGACTCTCCTTGGTTCTCACGACTTCCTCAGGAGAAAATGCCTTACCATGGCTTTCGGATGTTCCGGCAAGGGATGAACCAAAACCGATGACGGTATGGCAGATGATGAGCGTCGGTTTTTCCTTGGCTGTCTTGGCCAAGGTTATGGCATGATCGATGGCTTCTATGTCATTTCCGTCTTCGACTTCAAGGACGTTCCAATGGGAGGCCTCGAAACGCATGCGGATGTTTTCATTTGCGGAATCAGACAATGGTCCATCCAATGTGCAGTCGTTTTTATCATATAGGAGAATCAATTTGTTGAGCTTCTGCAAACCTGCAAAGGTAATGGCTTCCTGTGAAATGCCTTCCTCAAGACAACCATCTCCGGTCAGACAATAAGTATAGTGACTGACAAGCTTTTCGCCTTCTGGATAGATGCAAGGAAGATGCGTCTCTGCCATTGCCATACCGACAGCCTGGGATATGCCCTGTCCCAAAGGACCGGCACTGGCATCGATGCCAGGGGTATATCCGTATTCTGGATGTCCTGGGGTCAGAGATCTCAGCTGACGGAAAAGCTTGAGCTGTTCCATCGGAATATGGTATCCGGCTAGATGAAGGATGGAATAAAGTAAGGCAGAACCATGTCCTGCTGACAAAACAAAACGGTCCCTGTTGATCCATTTCGGATCATCTGGGTCGGCAATCAAATGCCTTGCGAATAAAGTGTATAGTATCGGAGCAGCGCTAAGGCACATGCCGGGATGTCCGGAATTGGCCTTTGTGATGATATCTAATGAAAGTCCACGTAAGCTAGCCAAGGCAATCTTATCGTATTTCATGGATGATTCTCCTTTTTTTGACCGAAATATTCTACCAAATCTTTTTCTTGAATAATACACATCTTTCCCATAATTGCAAAAAAGCTCTTCCTTTATAGGAAGCGATGAATGGAATCATACTGAAAAAGCAGGTGGAACCCACCTGCTATCTAAGATTTTTTTCATTTTCCCTATGGTTATAGGTGGATACCGCAACGGATCTTTGGGATTCCTATTCGAGATAGGCATTCAACGCCGGATCGGTTTATGAGTCTCCGAATCAAATGTGTCGGAAATGCGCATATATCCTAGACACCTACATTATAATTTTCTTTATTTGTCAATACAAGTAGGGATGAAATGTATACAAGGTCAGTCAGTCGGATAGTTCTTGAGGAAGTCTCTTCCCTTGATTGTCTCGATGGTGGAAAGGGATGGAAAATCCTGTTGTCTCAGCGCTTCTGACAAAACGATGGCAACGGAATTGGAGAGATTGAGGGAGCGGGCATTCATCGCCATCGGAATTCTCATCGTGTGATCAAGATGCTTCTTCAGGACATCCTTTGGAATCCCTGTGGATTCTCTTCCGAACATGAAGAAATATTTCTTTGCTGAATCTGATACGTCATAATCGGAATATACCTTGTCTGAATATCTGGTGACATAGTATCCTTCCTCGTCTGGATGGGCTTTGTAAAATTCATCAAGGGAGGAAAACATTTCGATTGGAAACCCGATGGCGTAATCCATTTCGGCTCTTCTCAGGTTCTTGTCGGACAATTCGAAAGTCAAGGGCCCGATGATGGATAATTTGCAATCGAAGGCCATGCAGGTTCGGATGATGTTTCCGACATTGGCAGGCTTTTCTGGCTGGAATAAGACGATTCTGTTCATGTTATCTGGATAAAGGCCTTGTCACCTTCCTGAGGTATTCGAGAAGGTCAGCATCATCATTGATTAGTGGAGAGAGTGTGTCATAGACCATCTTCTGGTAATCATTGAGCCAGGAAAGCTCCTTGTCATCCAACATGGAGACAATGATGCCTCTTTCGTCATATGGGGCATAGGTGATGGTTTCAAACCTGTAGAAGATTCCGTCATCGGTTTCAAAGGCGGGAACGACAAGAAGATTGTTCTCCAGACGGATGCCATGTTTATGTGCCTTGTAGACACCTGGTTCGATGGTGATGATATGACCTGGCGTGAGAATGCCGTCATCATATACACCTTCCCTATGATAATATCTGAAACCAATCGGACCTTCATGCACGCAGGACATATATCCGACACCATGACCGGTACCACACTTGTAATCAAGTCCCTGTTCCCACATGATGGCTCTTGCCCTGATGTCGATTTCATGACCGGAACATCCTTTTTCGAAGATGGCAGTGGAAAGAGAAATCTGCGACTTCAATGTGTTGGTATAGTCTTTCTTCACTTCCTCGGAAATGTTCTCTCCGAAGAGGAAGGTGCGGGTTGTATCGGTCGTACCACCATAGTACTGACCGCCGGAATCAACCAGAAGAAGCTGATTCTTCTTTGTCATCTGGGCATTGTTCTCGCTGGTTGGGGCATAATGCATCATGGCTGCATTGTCGTCGACGGCGGCGATGGTCTCAAAGGAAAGGTCAAAGCATCTTGGTGATTCTCTTCTTGCAGCATCGATGAACTGGGCGCAGACATATTCGTTGAGATTGCCGTCATCGATGTTGTCATCGACATATTTCATGAGCTTCAATACGGCGATGCCGTCGATTGCCTGAATCTGCTTCGTATTTTCGATTTCGACAGATCCCTTGATGGATTTCTGTCTTATTGTAGGATTGTTGCCGAAGAATTTGTTTCTGAGAATGGAACAGATTCTTGCGTTGGTGGTGTTCCTGTCGACGAAGGTCTTGACATCTTTGTGTTCCTTGAGGAAATCAAAGAATTCTTCATATGGATGTACGATGATGTCATCAGAAAGTCCGTTTTCCGGCAGTTTGGCATTATCGATGAAGAGGTGTGGCTTTCTTTCGCTGTCGATATAAAGGTAGGAATAGAATACCGGAGTGCATGGAATGTCATTTCCCCTATAGCCGAGAATATATGCGATGTCATCCAGCGTTGGAATGACTAGTGCGTCACATCCATTGTGGTTCACGACATCCATTGCCTGATCGATTCTTTCCTTCATCGTTGTGGAAAGAAGAGCATCGTCAACTTTCCAAATCTTGCCGGTAGGAAGCTTTGGAAGGTCTTCGACCATATATCGATAGGAAACCTGTCTTATCTTATGGGCATCATCCACATAAAAACCTTTCAGGTCATTGAACGAGAAAAGAGAGGCATCGATGCCAAGAGGATACAGTTCATTCTTTTTTATGAATTCGCTTAAGGATGGAACACCGGCCTTTCCGGCATAGACAAGAATGCAGGACGTGCCTTCCAGTTCCCCTTCTGCCTCAGTCCAGTATCTTCCGTCGGTATAAAGGTAATATTTATCCTCAGTGACAAGCAAGGTTCCATCATTGCCCTTAAAGGAACAAAAATAGAATCTTTCACGGGTGTATCTGGAAGCAGCTTCTTCAGACATATGTGGGTCGGTTGCTGGGATGACGTAGGCTTTTATGCCATCTTTCTTCATCTGAGCCTGAAGCTTGGCAATTCTTTCATCGATGATATGCATGTTTGGTTCTCCCTATCAGTAGGCTCTTGCGAAATAGATGACGCAATCCGGGTTCTCTTCACCGGTGATGGTGTCCACATTCTGGAACGGCCTCTGGTCAAAGGGCATGACTCTAGGTGTTGCGTTGAGCTCAGCCTTCATTTTTTCTTCGATCATGGCTTCATTCTTGGAACAGACCATCATCTTGGCAAAGCCCTTGCCGGAAGTGATGACTTCCTTGACTTCATCATAGTTATGGCATTCAGTGATGTGTTCATTGAGGAACTTGAGTGCTTTCTGATACATCTCTGACTGGATGGATTCGAGGAACTGAGGAATTTCTTCTTCGAGTCTGTCAATCGCCATGGTTGTCTTTGTTCCGTCGACTCTCTTGGTGAGTGTGACGACACCATTGGCAATATCCTTTGGACCCACTTCGATACGAAGCGGGATGCCCTTCATCTCATATTGAGAGAATTTCCATCCTGGAGTCTTGTTGGAATCATCGAGGAAAACACGTATGCCAGCTTTCTTCAGCTTGGCTTCGATTTCCTTGGAAACCTTCAGGACATTCGGATCACTGTCCATTCTGATTGGAATGATGACAGCCTGAGTCGGAGCAACTCTTGGAGGCAGGACAAGACCTTCATCATCTCCGTGGACCATGATCAAAGCACCAAGAAGTCTTGTGGATGCACCCCAGGAAATATAATGCGGATAGTCAATCTTGTTGTCTCTTCCCTGGAAACGGACATTGTATGCCTGCGGGAATTCCGTTCCGAGATAATGGGAAGTGCCGGACTGCAAAGCCTGACCATCGGGCATGATGGCTTCGATGGTATAGGTGTCATGGGCACCGGCAAACTTTTCGCTGGATGGCTTGGCTCCGGTGACGAAAGGAATGGCAAGGAGCTCTGATCCTATCATGGAATATTCCCTGAGCATGGTAAGGGCAAATTCCCTGGCTTCGTTTTCCGTCTCAAAGAGACAATGACCTTCCTGCCAGAGGAATTCTGCGCCACGAAGGAATGGACGTGTGGTCTTTTCCCAACGGACGACACTGCACCACTGGTTGTAAAGGACAGGTAAGTCATTGTAGGAATGCACGATGTTCTTGAAATGATCGCAGAACATGGTTTCACTTGTAGGACGGACGACCATCGGCTCGGCAAGCTCCTTGCTGCCACCCTTGGTGATGACGGCACATTCTGGGGCAAAGCCGGCGATAAGGTCAGATTCCTTCTTCAGCAGGGACATTGGGATGAGGCATGGAAGGTAGACGTTTCTTACACCCAATGCCTTGATTCTCCTGTCGAAATATTCCTTGATGCTTTCCCATAAGGCATATCCATCCGGACGGTAGATGATGAATCCTTTCGTTGTGGCATAGTCCATGAGCTCTGCCTTTACGCAGACATCGGTATACCACTGTGTGAGATTTTCACTTTTGGAAGTGATGGAAGTTACTTTTTTCTGAGCCATGATATGTTCTCCTTGTTATTGATGGTTTGTTTTCAGATCGCTGATGGTCTTCGGACGTAAGTTCTTCGTGTCGTCAAGCACTTCCTTGATGATGTTTTCAGGCATGCTTTCCATATGGCTGGAAGGAAGTGACAGCTCGTCGCATTGGAAGATAGTTCCTCCATAGTGGACACCCAATTCGATGTCTTCTATGTCCTGAAGTCCATAATAGACGAGCGGAACACGATAGTTTCCGTATAGATTCTGGATGTTTCTCAGCTCCGTCTTGCTTCTTTCAGGATCATTGCTTTGGCTTGTGAACTGAGGCGGAATGAAGAAATAGGACATGGTCCTGAGGATTCTTGAACGTAAGCCGGAAGAGGAGCTTTCCACGACGAGGCCAACCTGATATCCAGCCTTGGTGATGTCATGGAATGATTTTGCGATCATGCTGGCATCATCATTGGTGGTCAGCAGTTCCGTTTCCTTGATGGCAAATATCCATGTGATGTCGGAATATTGTCTGCTGTTCACTGATTCGATGAAATCATTTATGGTGTTGTACGGTATGTTGATTACGATTCGGTTCTTCTGGTTTGTCAGTTTGGAAATGATGATAGCCTTATCCACGAGGGAGTCATATAGCGAACGCAACTGATTTCCTTCCCGGGCGATGCGAGTCACCTGCAGGAAATCCTTGACGGAAGTTCCATATGGAAGACATCCCATCATATAGAAGGAAGTCTGACCTGTCGTGATATCCAATGCCGGAGTATAGCAGGTCTTGAAGGTTGCATTTCTGACGACCATGCTGATTTCTTCCTTCTGGACCTTTGCCTGCTGGAAGTTGACGAAGAAGGATTCGTCATAGAAGAGCACCTTATCCTTGCTGAGTCCATTCTGAACGGCTTTGGCCATCTTGAACGCCTGTTCCTTTGCCAATGGGTAATTTCTTTCATAATATGTGCCATTGGTGATACCGATGGATACTTGGAAAGTCTCGCCGTTTGTGTTGTGATTCAGATATTGCTGAATTTGGGTGTGCAGGGTGGAGGCGAGTGTCATTGAACTGATTTTGGAGATGCTGTCTGTGTCGACAAGTATCGTATCGTATGGATTGGGGAAGAGTACCTTCCTGTGTTTTCCAAGGAAATGACTGATGACCAGTCTCACGTTCCTGCTGAGATTGACCAATTCCTGATCCTCGTTCTTCGTGGTTTCTTCTTTTCTGTAAAGTTTGCAATAGAAGACGGCTCCGAGTGCATCCTGGGAACTCTTGTCCATGAATTTCTGGGCATCCTCGACAGAGACGAGGATGTTCTTGGAAGGAATCCTGTTCTTTTGTCTGAGCATGTTCTTCATGTTGATGGAATAGATGTTCGGAAGAAGATGGGAGACAAAATGAATGGTGGCCTTCTGACGGTTGACACTTGTCAGTTCGAGCATGCTTGAGGAAAGGCTCTTGGTAGAGGAGAGGATGACATCAGCCTGAAGAAAATCCATATGGGGCTCATTGTGAGCTATCGATCTTAACCAGTCTTCCACAAGATATTTGTCGGTTCTGGTGAACTGGGCATAGAATTCATCGAGGCTGAACGTCTTGGTATTCGTGATGTTCATCTTGTCGAAGGAATAAAATGTCTGTGTCGCATAGTTATACGAAAAGATTCTGACGTTGAAATCCAATCTTTCTCTCAGCTTTTTCTGTTTTTTCTTCTTGCCCGTGAACGCAAAACAGAGAAGGAAACCGACAAGAAGCAGAACGAAGAAGAAGGAGCACCATACGATTCCACCGATCATTGCGGGAAAGGAGATTTCGCTGCCAAAGAAATCAAATAAAGAAAATATATTCATGTTAAACATAGTTTAAAGACGGAAGATATTATAATCTTTTCTATGTGTTTAAGCAATTTCCATAATTGAACATTTCATTTACACGCTTTATAATACTGAGGTACAAAAATAGGAGAAAAAGAAATATGGATGAAATTTATAGCAAATTGAAGGAATTAGTCTCAAAGCAAATCAAGAAAAGATCTTTCGACTTCGATTCCCTGACACCGGAAACGAATCTTGATTCCCTTGGACTTGATTCCCTTGACAAGGCTGAACTCATCATCAATATCGAAGACGAATTCAATCTTCCGGAAGTTTCCCAGGATGAAATGATGGAAATCAAGACCGTCAAGGATGTCAAAGACCTCATCGAAGCAAAAAGAAAGTAATTTTTTCCGATAAGTGTTGCAAACCAGTTTCTGATTTGGTATATTCTTATTCGCTGCCTGCTTAGCTCAGTCGGTAGAGCAACCGGCCGTTAACCGGTAGGTCGTAGGTTCAAGTCCTACAGCAGGCGCCATTCTCTCTTGGCCTGGTGGAGAAGTGGTTAACTCACATCCCTTTCAAGGATGCATTCACGGGTTCAAACCCCGTCCAGGTCACCATCGAAAAATATTGATGATATAGTGATATATCATCTTTTTTTATCAAAAAAATAACTGGCAGCTTCTTTTTCATTGAGGCTGCCAGTTTTCTTTTATTCGAAACAATCTTCCAGAATCGTGAGTGTCTCTTCTGCACTCAATGGATGGAATCCACCGCCGAGTCCGTTATGATATGCACTTTCTGCAATCAAAGGAAGCATCTCCCTTGTCGCACCAAGTTCCTTCAAAGTCGTAGGAATCTTCAGTTCCTTTATGAATTCCTCCATCTTCTCGATTCCTTCATGAATGATTTCATCTTGGGATTTGCCTTCTTTTTTCACTCCGAAGACGTTTGTTGCATATTTCTCAAACTGATTCTTACCGAACTGTGAGATGTATTTATAATAAGGATAAGAAATGACGGCAAGACCGAGTCCATGCGGACAATGTGTATAAGCGCCGAGCTGATGCTCGATTCCATGGACGTTCCAGTCCTGCTTCTTTCCCAGTTCCACCAGGGTGTTCAGTGCAAGTGTTGCCTCCCACATGAGATTGCTCCTGGCTTCATAGTCCAGTGGATTTCTGCTTGCTTTTCTTCCATGGTCGATGACGGCTCTCATCAGTCCTTCGAGAAGATAGTCGCTTGTATTGTCTCCGTCATCGCTGAAATACTGTTCCATGAGATGGGAGAACATGTCGAAGATTCCACTGACCATCTGCTCATAAGGGACAGTCAGGGTATAGGTTGGGTCGAGAATGGAAAATACTGGATTATTGTGTTCCCCGAATACCTTTCCGATCTTCAGCTTCTTCTCTTCATGGGTTATGACCGAACCGGAATTCATCTCACTTCCCGTTCCGACCATGGTGAGAATGGTTCCGATCGGGGTGACGTCGTGGTCGAGAGCTTCCTGTCTCACAAAATATTTTTCCCAGGGGTCTTTTTCGTTGACACTGGCTGCGATGGCCTTGCTGCAGTCGATGACGCTGCCTCCTCCGACTGCCAGGATGAAGTCGATGTGATTTTCCTCAATCAGTCTCTTTCCTTCTAGAACGGAGGAATAGCTTGGGTTGGAACGTATGCCGGAAAGCTCATGGACTTCCTTTCCAAGCTCATGAAGTATCCTGATGACTTCATCATAGATTCCGTTCTTTTTTATGCTTCCCGTTCCATAGGTGAGAAGTATCTTCTTTCCATAGCCAACAAGAGCCTCCTTCAAATTCTGGATGGCTCCTTTTCCGAAATAGATTCTGGTAGGATTGTAAAATTCGAAATTGCCTTGCATAGTGATTTTTCTCCTTCATGTGATTCTATTTTAGATGTTCAAGTCAGCTTTAAGTCAAGAAAAACATTGTTCGTATTCCTTTTACATACCAATGGCGCCTTTTTACCGCTCGTACCCAAATAATGACCACATGAAACCGTTTCAAACCATTTTGAATGGGCTTTCATATAATTCAAACAGCGCTAGAAGTCTGACTTCGCGGGTCGGACAAAAATTCATGAAAGGGATATTTCAATGACAAAGAAAAGAAAAATTGTCACAGGTGTCCGTTTACTTGTCGTTCTTGGCTTAGTTATGGGTGCAAGCAATGTATTGCTCAACACATATGGTCAAACCTTGGCTAACTATGCCGGAGGATCCTCTTCGAGTTCTTCTTCCACGGATGACACCTATTCGGTCGAAAAATGTCTGGCAGAAGGTCGTGAGATCGATACAAAGCTTGAAGCTGAAGGCTGTGTTCTTCTCAAGAATGAGAACAACGCTCTTCCACTTGCCAAGGAAAGCAAGGTCACCATTTTGGGTGCCCAGTCCTTCAACTATGTCAATGGTGGTACCGGTTCAGCCGGTGGTGCCTATGACCGTCATACCTACACGATGAAGGAAGCCTTTGATGGCTCAAAGGCAGATACGGATGATACGAAGGATGGAACCAAGATTGAAGGCGAGTCCTCCATCTCCCATGTAAAGTATCTCGATGTCAACGAAAAGGCATGGAATTGGCTCAAGACTGCCGTAGGTGGTTATAGAAACGCCAATACTACCGGCGAATATGTCGGTCACAAGGGCGATGGAACCACGGCAACATTTGCCGGCTCTGAATATCCAGGTGATCCGGATGGTGAAACCTATCCGAAGGGATCCAAGGATAATTACGGAAATGGTGATTGGGGTGGATTCAAGAGAGTCTGCGAATTCGATGAATCTGTCTATGAGTCCCATTTTGACAGCGATATTTCCGAGGCTGGTTATAACGATACCGTCATTGTCACTTTCGCCCGTTCTGGTGCAGAAGGTGCCTCTCCTGTCATGGATTATGATGGAGACGGAAAAGCATCCACAGGTACAACCTATCTGCAACTTTCCGTCGATGAACAGAATTTATTGAAGTTCTGCAAGGATAAATACAAAAAGACTATCGTACTTATCAACTCTTCCGCAGCCATGGAACTTGGTGAGTTGGACAAGGAAGAATATGGTGTTGATGCCGCTCTTTGGATTGGACATCCAGGTGAAGCCGGTCTTGTCGGTGTCGCTCAGGTCCTGACCGGTGAAGTTTCTCCATCCGGTCGTACCGTCGATACTTATGCATATGACCATTCCACCATGCCATCCTTCTACAACAACGATGACAACAAGTACACCAACGTCACATCTGCCTTGATGTCTGGCTATAACCAGTCAACGGCATTCGGTTATTATCAGTACGAGGAAGGTATCTATGTCGGTTATCGCTGGTATGAGACTGCCGATGCAGCCGGTTATTTCAATACTACAGCATTCAAGAACCATACCTGGAAGAATGGTGCCGTCACATCCGGCAAATATGAGGATGTCGTCCAGTATCCATTCGGCTATGGTCTTAGCTATACCACCTTTACTCAGGAAGTCACCGATACATCCAAGCTTCTTCTTGAGGCAGGCGGAAGCAATTCCATCACCGTCAAGGTTACCAATACCGGTAATGTCAAGGGTAAGGAAGTCGTCCAGTTATATGTCGAATCACCATATAATCAGGATTCATCCCTTGGCATCAAGGGCAGAGGACTTGAAAAATCCACCAAGGTCCTGATCGGTTTTGGCAAGACCAGTGAACTTGCCCCAGGAGCCAGTGAGGAAGTCACCATCGAATTCGATACTGACAATCTCGCCTCCTTCGACAACTATGGCCAGGGCTGTTATGTCCTTGAAAAAGGTGAATACAAGTTCCATGTCGGCAAGAATGCCCATGAGGATTATTGTGACACAGTCAACAGAACCATTGCTTCCACCATCATCTATGATGAGACACATCAGGGAAAACGTTCCTCTGACAAGACTGTTGCCAAGGTCGCCTTGTCTGACGTCGACTATGGCGATGGAAACATGCTTGATGGCTATCTCTCCCGCAGCAACTTTGCCAGTGGCTTTGACACCATCATGACTCATGAATCCAGCTGTAAGACGGAAACCTTGTTTGACTCCGGTGTCAGGGCTCTTGCCTGCAAGGCCTTGGAGAGCGTCGATTATACCTATTACACCTATGAAAAGGGCGAAAAGGTCCAGAAGACCATCAAGAAGTACATCGGTGGTTCTTCCTATCAGTCTTATTCACAGGAACTCAACTGGGAAGGTAAATCCCAGAACGATGATCGTTATCTCTTTGATGATGTCAATGAGGAACACGTCATCGACTATGGCGCAACCTATTATCTCGAGGTAGATGGTGACGGTAATGCCAAGGTAGACGAAAATGGCAATTATTCTGTCACTACCGAAGAAACTTCCATGCGTCTTGATGTCGACTGCTCTGCCTTGAAGGATGCTTCCTATGACAATGAAATCTGGGCATATCTCGTTGACCAGACCACATTGGATGAGCAGATCACTGTCCAGGGTGGACTTGGATGGCAGACTCCTGCCGTCGCAAGCGTCAACAAGGAAAGAATTTCCGTTGTCGACGGTCCAGGCGAAGCTGGTAACGGTAACTCCTCCTATTCCGCATCCACATGGTTCACTTCCGCTGTCGTCAACGCTTCCACATGGAACGTCGAACTTGTTGAGGAAATGGGCGAAGTCTATGCACATCAGTCCAAGAAGAACGGACTTGGTGGTGCCTATTGCCCGGCCATGAATACACACCGTACTCCATATGGCGGACGTAACTTCGAATACTTCTCCGAGGATGGATTCATCGGTGGCATGATCGGTGCTGCCGAAGTCACCGGTCTCCAGAGTGAGGGTGTCTCCGTCTTCATCAAGCATATGGCCTTCAACGACAACGACACCAACCGTGACGGAAACATCACCTGGTTCAATGAACAGGCAGGTAGAGAAATCTATCTCAAGGACTATGAAATTGCCATCAGCTATGTCTATGACAAGGACAGCAAGAAGATGGTCAAGGGCGAAGGCGCTCTTGGTATCATGGGCTCCTTGAACCGTGATGGTATCTCCTGGTCCCATAGCGGCGTCTATCAGAACATTCTCCGTGGTGAATGGGGCTGGAACGGCCTTATCATCACCGACGGTGTCGGTCCTGTCACATGGGTCATGACCCCAGGTGCCGGTCTCTATGGCGGTATCGAAGGTCAGCTCGGTGGTTCCCAGATCGATACATGGTATACCTATGAAGGCAATGCCACGACCACAAACTATGGTGCATACCTCCTTAGAGCCACGACAAAGCATATGCTCTATCAGAATTGCCACGCTGCCAAGATAGCTACCGTCGAGAACACCTCATGGAAGACATGGCAGGTCGTATTGAATGTCGCCTTAGGTTTAGGCATGGCTGCTACCACCGCATTCCTTATTGTCATCCCATGCATCTACAAAAAACCGGAATGATGGAGAGAGGATAGAAAAATGGAAAACACACAAATGTTGAATCAGAATTCTGCCTTGGCAGAAAAGAAACCAAATCCTGTCTCTGCTTTCTTCGACAAATTCTTCCACTTCTCTGAAAGAGGAGGAACATTGTCCAGTGAAATCGGTGCAGGTATCGGCGCATTCCTCATCGCTGCTGCCAGCTTCTTGATGAACACGCAGATCATCGGTAGCATCTATGGCAACTATGCCGGAAGCTATCTTGCCATCACCTTGGTCGCCATGATCGGTACCATATTGCTTGGCATCATCACCAACCGTCCACTTGTCATGAGTGCAAATCTTGCACTTTCCACCAGCATGGTCTCCCTTGTCGGCGCCCATTCCGGCATGACATACTCCAATCTTGTCGTATTGACCACATTCGCATCACTCATCGCTTTGGCAATCAGCGTTTCCCCGTTGGGAAAGAAAGTTGCTGATGTCCTTCCAGTATCCGTCAGAAAGGCTCTTCCGATTGCCGTTGGCCTTCTTGTCATGGTGGAAGCCATCAATGCCTCTGGCATCGTCTCTGATTCCGGATTTGCCCAGCTTGGCTGGGGTGGCGAAAATTCCCTTCAGTCCGTCTATGTCGTTCTTGCCATTGTCAGTGTCGTCGCTTTCATCGCCATGAAGGCTCTTCATGTCAGAAAGACTGCCTTCCGTCTCTTTGGAACCTTGATTGGTCTCATGTGGGCCTTTGGCATCATCTTCTTCAATGAATACTTCATCGGTGGTCAGACAGCAACCATCGCCGTCTACCACAGAGTCAACACCTTCTTTACCACTGATGGTGCCTCCTGCTACAACATCGGTTTAGGTTTCTCTAGCGTCAAATGGGGTAGCCTATTCACCGAAGGATTCGATTTCTCTGCTGTCGAAGGTGCCGGACTTGTCTGGATCAAGGGCCTTGTCATCTTCACCGTCTTCGCTCTCTTCGGAAATGTCGGCTATGTCCATGCTGCCGCCACCACAGGTGACTATGTCAAGGATGGCTTCAAAGTCGATGAGACACAGAAGTCCCTTATGGTCGTCAATGGCGTCAACACCGTCTCCGGTGCTGTCTTTGCTGCTCCTATGGCCAGTGTCTCTTCTTCCTCTGCCATCTTGTCCAATGATGAAGCCAAGACTGGTCTTAGCTCCATCATCACCGGTATCGGTTTCTTCATCATGATGTTCACCTGGATCGTCTTAGGTCTTACCGCAACTGGCACACATGGTGTTGGTATGTGGGTTGAACTCAGTGAAACCAAGCTTACCGCATATGTCCAGGATACCTTCCTGTTTGCTGACATCATCATGGTCCTCGTCGGTGCCACCATGCTCAAGGGTCTCAAGAACATCGAGCTCAAGAGCCCAAGAGAAGTCGCTGCCGTCATCGCCACCATCGCCGGTACTCTCATCGTCAAGGATCTTGGCTTTGGCATCGCCCTTGGTGTTCTTGCTGATGTCCTCTTCTCCTTCTTCGAAAAGAAGGAAGAAGACAACAACATCGTCAAGTATGCAAGCCTTGTCGTCGCATTAGGTTATGTCGTCTTGGCCATGTTCTAAGGAAAGGGGAATGAAAAAATGAAAAAATCAATCAGGAACTTGCTTCCATTGCTCTCCCTGGCTCTTCTTGCCGGTTGTTCCGGTAATACATCTGCCACGAAGGAAAAAGGAACATTGGCTGCTCCGACACAGTTCACTTTCGACTTTGAGAATTCCTCCTATGCCTTCACCGGCAGTGAGCATGCTACCTTCTATACCATCAAGGTCTATCAGAAGGAAGGGGATGCTTATTCCAGCCATGCCCTTGCTTCCTCCGGTATGATCAAGGCTAAAGAAGATGGCAACCAATATACCGGTACCTTCGACTATGAATTCACTGTCGGAGATTACAAGGCTGAAATCACTGCCATCGCCCCAAGATATTCTCTTGCCAAGGCGGAAACAACTGGTAAATCCACGATGCTTGCCACTCCGGAAGTGACAGCGGAATGGAATGACCCGAATGCATCCTCCGGCAGCGGTGAATTTGGTATCGACCTCAACATCTCTTCTTCTGATTCCTATTCTCAAAGCTATGATGTCAAAGTTGTCTGCAAGGACAACAACAAGGTTGTCTATCAGAATTCGGCCTATGCCGAAAAGGGTAGCTTCCGTCTGACTCAGGATAAGTTCACAGGTACGGATTGGCAGACCATTGCCGGATATGATCAAATGTTCGATTATGATTATTCCGTCACCGTCAAGACCAATGCCATCACTGGATATAAGGTTCACGATGCCATCACTTATGATGTTGCCTATAGTGACACGAGTGTCTACTTCAAGCCATTCAACTTTGAAGCCAATGCAGATAATTTTGCCATTGATTTCGGCAAAGCCGAAACACTCAAGGCATTGACTGCATATTCCACTCCGGCCACTTCCAAGGAAGATGAAGCCATTTACGTCGTCAACCAGGAAGCTGGTTCCTACAATGTCAAGGCTACCTTCGAAATGAAGAAGGACAACACGGCTCTCATGGTCGTCGATGATCTTTCCTCTTCACTTGAAGGCGGAAACTACACTGGCACCTGGACAAAGGGCGAAGATGGAAAAATCTCCGTCAGCAGACTTACCAAAGCTGAAGAAACACCTGCACCGGGTGGCAATCAGCCTGGCGGTCAGCCAAATCCATAAGTTCCGTCGAATAGACTGTTAGCTTTTTGAACTTGCTGCCGGGAGTGATCCTGGCAGCAATTTCACTTTAGCAAGACCTGGTCATGAGTGGTCATTATATTGCCACCAGCGGAGAGAAAGGGCTTTCATATCCTTGGTATAATATAGGTGTTCAGAAAGCGTGAAAACATGTGGTCTTTTATCAAACTCAAGAAAGCCGCAGAGATGTCTCTTGCGTGCGAGAAAAAATATCGTATTGCCGTCATGGGAGATACAGCTACCCAACTTATTTCCCTATGCCTGAGAGGTGAAATGTATCTTGCCAATCAGAATGCTGAGGTTTTTGATGCTGATTACGATTCCATCCTTCCTTTATGTATTGACAAGGATAGCGAACTGTATCAGTTCAAACCTGATTTTGTCATCATATATCAGTCGGTTGAGGCTTTATATTCCCTTTACCAGAAGACTTCTTTGGAAGAAAGGGAGTCTTTTGCATCTGATCAGATGGACAGACTCTCAAAAATCATTGATGGGATTCATTCCAATCTATCCTGCAAGGTCATCGTTCCCAACTATATTCCACTGAATGACATGACATTCGGATCCTATGGGCTGAATGTTCCTTCCTCCTTTGTCTATCAATGCCGGAAACTGAATTTCCTTCTTATGGAAAACGCAGATAAGAACAAATATCACCTTTTCGACCTTGAGTCCATTGTACTGATGAACGGATATGAAAACATACATTCCGATTCCATCTATGATGTATCGACTCTTGCCATAAATACGAACTTCCTGCCTTATGTCACCTCCTCACTCAAGGATATGATTCTTGCCATGAGAGGCGTGATGAAGAAATGCATCGTCCTTGATCTTGACAATACTCTCTGGGGTGGCGTCATCGGAGATGATGGCATGGAAGGAATACAGATTGGGGAACTAGGTGCTGGAAAAGCGTTCCTGCGTTTCCAGAAGTGGCTTAAGGAACTATCCTATCGTGGCATCATCTTAGCCGTATGTAGCAAGAATGATGAAAACAATGCCATGGAACCCTTCCTCAGACATTCTGAGATGGTTCTGCATCTGGAAGATATTTCTGTCTTCGTCGCCAACTGGGTGGACAAGGCAACTAATATAAGGACGATACAGAAAAGACTGAACATCGGCTTTGATTCCATCGTCTTTGTTGATGATAACCCATTCGAGAGGGAACTTGTCAAAAAGGAGCTTCCGGAGGTCTGTGTTCCTGAGATGCCTTCCGACCCTAGCCAATATGTTTCCTATCTGCAGTCGTTGAATCTGTTTGAGACAGCTTCCTATTCGTCCGAAGACAGGATGAGGGGAAAACAATATAAGGAAGAGGCCTCCAGACGTATGGCCGAGGAGAATTATGGTTCCATCGATGACTTCCTCTCTGGACTGAACATGGTAAGCCGATATTCATCCTTCCAGCCTTTCTATTTCGGAAGGATTGCCCAGCTTACACAAAGATCGAACCAGTTCAACCTGAGAACCGTCAGATACACGCTTGAGGACATAGAAAGAATCAGCAGTGATCCTAAATATATGACACTGCAGTTCTCTTTGAAGGATGACTTTGGTGACAGCGGATTGATTTCACTTCTCATCCTCAGAAAAGATGGTGATTCCCTATTCGTCGATACATGGATCATGTCCTGCAGGGTGTTGAAAAGAACCATGGAGGAATTCGTCATGAACAGCCTTGTGAGTCTTTCCAGGGAGAAAGGCTTCAAATACATCAAAGGCGAATATCTCGAAACCAAGAAGAACCACATGGTCAAGGATATTTATCAGGATATGGGATTTTCAAGGCTGGATGAAGGTAGATTTGTTCTTGATGTTTCTGAATATGAGGAAAAGAAGACGTTCATCAAGGGAGAAAGATTATGAGAGAACAGGTATATGAAAGACTCACCAAGGTATTCCGTGAGATGTTCGATGATGAGACGATCACGCTGAATGACAATACCACGGCAAAGGATGTCGATGGCTGGGATTCACTCAACTACATGTCCCTGATCATGGAAATCGAAAATGAATTCGAAATGAAGTTTTCCATCAAGGACATACTTTCCATGCAGAATGTCGGTGAGATGGTTGACATCATTCTGGAGCAGGCTGACTTATGATTACTTTAGGCATTGATGTTGGATCCACCTGCAGCAAATGCGTGATTCTCAAGGACGGAAAAGATATTCTTTCTTCTTCCATCCAATCCATCGGTACGGGGACAAAGGGACCACAGAAGGCTTTTGATGAGGCACTTGAAAAAGCCCGTCTTGCAAGAACGGACATCGATTTTGTCATGGCTACCGGATATGGAAGAAATACCTTTGAGGGAGCCGATGACCAGATGAGTGAGATATCCTGCCATGCCAAAGGCGTATTCCATATGTATCCGGACTGCAAGACGATCATCGATATCGGCGGACAGGATGCCAAAGCCATCAGACTAACGCCAAATGGGAAAATACTTAAATTTCTCATGAATGACAAATGTGCCGCTGGAACAGGACGTTTTCTTAACGTCATGTCTTCCGTGTTGGATGTCCCGATTTCTCTTTTTGATGAGATGGATAAAAAATCCACTTCTGAAGTGAACATATCCTCTACCTGTACGGTATTTGCGGAAAGTGAAGTCATATCGCTTCTTTCAAAAAACGTGAAAGTCGAGGATATCATCGCAGCTATCCATAAAAGCATTGCGACGAGAGTCGGGGGACTTGCCTTACGTCTCGGCATCGCCGAAAAGGTCGTCATGACCGGTGGTGTCGCCCTTGACCTTGGTGTGGTAAGACAACTTGAAAAGACGATAGGAACGAAGATAGAAGTTTCTTCCATTTCCCAACTCAATGGCGCCTATGGTGCCGCGATTGCAGGATATGAAAGACTGTTGGAGAATAAGGATGAATAAGGCTGGCAAGGAATTCAGAAGACTCATCGATTCCTATTATGATTCTCTTTTCCGTGCCAAGGAAAACGGAAGAATGATCGGATGGTGTACCTCAAACTTCCCTCAGGAGATTCCTGAGTCTTTGGGACTTGAAGTCTGTTATCCCGAAAATCACTCCGCGACCCTTGCCAATGCCAAGGAAGGGGAAAAATATATCCAGATTGCCGAAAGCTTAGGCTACAGCAATGATCTCTGCTCCTATGCCAGAATCAATTTAGGTTATGTGGAACGCTTTGACAGTGAAGTCAGGAACCTTCCCAAACCGGATTTCCTTCTTGTCAGTACAAACACTTGCCATCAGCTTCTTAAATGGTTTGAGATACTCAAGGAAAAATTCGCCATTCCGATGTTTGTCATCGACATTCCTCAGTGTGTCAAAGGAGAAGTGGACGTAGATACCTTGGATTATGTTTCTTCCCAGATGATGGAAGTTGCAGAGAAACTTGCACTATATACACGTACTTCATTCAGCATGGAAAGACTAAAGGAAGTCATGTCCATATCCTCTGCGTGTGGAAGAAAATGGCATGAGATCCATAAACTTATCGCTGATAATCCATCCCTGATCAATGGATTTGATCTTTTCGTCCTGATGTCACTTGTCGTCGTCAGAAGGGGAAGAAAAGAGACATTGGATGTACTAAACCATTATTTCGATGAACTTTCCGGTCAGTTGGAGATGAAGAAATCCACTTTCCCAGGCACGATGAAGAAGAAGGTCTTCCTTGAAGGACTGACCTGTTGGTCTGGCCTGCTGGAAATGGAATTGCCGCTTCTGGAAAGAGGCATCAATCTTGTCAGTTCCACCTACACGTATCTTTTTGGCATGGAATATGAATCCTATCAGGATATGGTAAAAGCCTATTGCAGCATACCTAATGCCTTGTCCTTCTCATCCGGAATGAAGCTGAGAAAGAAACTGATTGAGGAATCCAAGGCGGATGGTGTCATCTATGACATCACGAGATCCTGCCGGATCTGGTGTGGAAATGACTACGAGATGGAGAGGGTCATTCAGGAACAAACCTCTCTTCCCAGTGTCCTCTTTGACGGGGATCAGGCGGACGGGAAGAATTTCTCCTATGCTCAGTATGAGACGAGAATACAGGCTTTTTCGGAAATGATGGAGGAAAAATAGGATGAGTCTTGAATCTTCCATGATGGAAATCGAGAAGATAATCTCCTCTCCGATTTCAACACTAAGAAAATATCATCAGCTTGGAAAAAAGGTTTTTGGTGTCCTTCCCTATCATTTCCCAGAGGAGATACTTTATGCCATGGACATCATTCCGATGGGACTTTGGGGAGCGAATGTCAAACTGGAAAAGGCAAAGGAATATTTTCCTTCCTTTTTCTGTGGGATGCTGCAGACTGAACTGGAGATGATTCTCTCCCATCGTCTTGATGAGCTGGATGGAATTGTCCTGAATGGACTTTGTGATTCGCTGAAGGCTTTTTCCCTGAATGTGATTGAGGCGAAAAAGGATATGAAGTTCTATATTCTTCCTCAGTCCCTGAATCGAAAATCCAGCCATGCTTTTTCCTATATGGAAAAGAAATGCATGGATTTGATAAACGATATCAAGGAGACCCAGAATGTCAATCTTGATGAGGATAGGCTTGCAGATGCCATCCAAATCTACAATGAGAACAGAATTCTTCTTGAGGAATTCTCATCTTTGGCAGCGACCCACATGAAGACCATCACACCGAAGATGAGAAGTCATGTCTTCAAGGCAGGACATCTCATGGACAGAAAAGAACATAACGCACTTCTTCATGACATCAACGACAGTCTCAGGAGTTTGCCTGTCGAGAAATTCCATGGCATGAAGGTCATCACCTGTGGAATCATGATGGACAATGACGAAATCCTTGACTGCATGGAAAAGTATCATATCGGAATCGCCCAGGACATGGTTGACATGGAATCCATGGGCCTGTCTGTTTGCAATGAACATTCCTTACAGGGACTGATTCATAGATATCTTGACATTCAAGGTATATCCTTCCTTGACAATTCCAAGATGGAAAGAATAGATGGATTGTTGAATTTGCTTAATGTAAAGAAAGCAGATGGTGTGATCTATTTCATGACGAAATTCTGTGACCCGGAAGAATATGATTATCCGATTCTCCGAGACAGACTTGAGGAGGAAGGCTATCCCTGTGTCCTCATCGAGACAGACAAGAGCGTCATGAATTCCGGTCAAAGTGAGACGATACTGGAAGCATTCTCGGAGAACTGACATGATTAACGCAATCGATGATCTTGTGTTGCTGACGACACCATTGTTTCTTGTCCTCATCGTCTTGATTTTCCTTTTCCTTTTTTTGGAATGGATTTTCCATACTCACGGAATCTTTCAGATATTATCCTTGGTTCTTGTGTTGGTCATGATTGTCCTATCCTTCTTTTACGATGTGAAATATCAGGAACTGGTATTTGTTCTTCTCTTCGTCGGACTGTCAGAACTGATTTTCCTTAAGATTACATCAATCGGGGAGGAGAAAAAATGAATTTCATATCCTTGCTTTTCCTAGCCTTCCTTGCCGTAGTCATCATTCTTTATTTTCTTGTGCCTAAGAAATACAGATTCCTTGTCCTTCTTGTCTCTTCCATTGCTTTCTATGCATATGCCGGATGGCAACATCTTCTCTATCTTCTTGGTGTCATTGCCGTAACTTATCTTGGTGGACTTTTGCTTTCTGATCATCGTGAGAACGAAAAGGAATATCTCCTCCTTCATAAGGAAGAGATGACCAAGGAGGAAAAGAAGTGTTTCAGAAAGAAGAGTGCAAGGAAAGGAAATGTCATCTGTGTATTCTTCGTCATCATTCTTCTTCTTGTTCTGATTGTCGTCAAGTACTTCAACAGTGTGGTTTCCCTGCTTAGGAATTCCAATCCGGACATACCTTCCTCACTGAAGATCATATTGCCTTTGGGCCTCTCTTTCTTCCTGTTCCAGGGGATCGGTTATGTCATCGACTGTCATAGGGGAACGATAAAGGCGGAAAGGAATATATTGAAATATGCCCTTTTCATGTCATATTTCCCTCAACTTCTTCAGGGACCGATTGAAAGATATGCAGACCTTGCCCCACAGCTATACGAAGGACATGGCTTTGATGAAACGAACTTTGCTTCCGGTTCAAAGAGAATCCTCATCGGATTCGTGAAGAAAGTCTGCATTGCCGACATTCTTTCCAAATTCGTGACTTCCGTCAAAGGTGATTCCTCAGCCACGGGATTCTTCATCGTACTTATGCTTCTTGCCTATGCCATTGAATTATATTGTGACTTCTCTGGCTTTATGGATATCGCATGTGGTGTTTCTGAGATATTCTCCATAAAGCTTACCGAGAACTTCGATAAGCCATATCTCTCAAGGTCGATTGCGGAATTCTGGCGTAGGTGGCATATCACTTTGGGCGCCTGGTTCAGGGATTATCTCTACTATCCGATACTCAATACCCCATTCGGACGAAAGATGCTCGTCAAAAACAAGTGGACAAGAAATCTGATTACCGTGCTAGGTCTTCTTGCCGTCTGGACATGCATGGGATTATGGCATGGCTCTACCTTGAACTTCCTTGTCTATGGTTTATATCATGGCGGATTCATCATCCTGTCCTTCCTTCTTGAACCAGTGTTCACGAAGATTAAGACAAAACTTAAAATCGATGACAAGTCTTTCGGTTATCAATCCTTCTGTGTCATCCGCACCTTCCTGATTGTCATGTTCGGCTATGTTCTCTTCATCACCGATAGTCTTGAGGAGACTATGAACCTCATACAGAGAATGTTCTCTTCCTCAGGAATCGTGATGCTGATGGATGGAAAACTTTCCGATTACAATCTCAACATGTTCAATCTTCTCATCGTCATCCTTTCCATTCTCTTCCTTCTTGTTGATTCCGATGTCATCAAAGTCAGAAAAAAACTTTCGATTGTCTCTCAGAAAGAAAAATCATTACAGAGTGTCTGCTTATCCATATTGATGATTTTTGTCGTAGCCTTCAGCTGGATACTTCTGTATTCCCAAGGCGATTATTCTTCCGATTTTGTTTATTTCCAATTCTGAACCATGAAAAAGATATTTATCAAGATTGCACTCATCGCATTATGTGTCATGACACCAATAGGCATATTGGCGACATCATTTTTCATGATTCCCAATCAGTATACGAAGACCTATGTCGGTGAATTGGAGAAGATGTTTGAAAGACTGAAGAACACCAAAAAAAGAAAAATTATTGTCGTCGGAGGAAGCAATGTGGCATTCGGCTTACGCAGTGACCTAGTGGAAGATGAGCTTGGCATGCCATGCATCAACTTCGGACTTTACGGAACATTGGGAACGAAGATCATGATGGATCTGAGCAAAGTAAACATCATGGAGGGCGATTGTGTCGTCCTGGCTCCGGAGATGACAGCCCAGCCGATGTCCTTGTATTTCAATCCGGATGCTGCACTGAGGGCGATGAACGGAAATACCGAGATGCTTTCCTATGTCAGTAAGGACAACAGGGTAGAGATGCTCAATTATCTTCCAACATACCTCCATTCCAATTATGAAGTCTATACCGGAAAGGCGACCATAAACCTGAGCGGAGTCTATCAGCAGTCTTCCTTCAATGAATACTGTGATATTTCCTATGACCGGCCTTTCAACATCATGCAAGATCAATATGACAGTGTCACCCAGGTGGATTTCAGCTTGGATAAGATTTCCTCTTCATTCATCGATTATGTGAATGAATATGCGGATTATGTCAGATCAAAAGGAGCAGACATCTATTATTCCTACTCCCCGACGGATGAACTTTGTGTCACGGCATCAAAGGAAGATATCTCAGCATTTGAGGATTATCTTTATGAAAATCTCAACATCGACATCATCTCGAACGTCGAGGATTACATCATGGACAGGAATCTCTTCTATGACACGAACTTCCATTGCAACAATGTCGGAGCCATCTATAGGACTGATCAGCTCGTCACGGACCTGAAGAGAGTCTTCGGGATGAATTTTGCCAATACCATCGACCTTCCGGATATACCGGAAACATTCATCATCGAAGATGATGCCAAGGATGAGGACGGAAAGGATGATGTTGATGAATCCAGCCTCAACAAGGATGCAAACTGTTTTGTGTATGAACTCAATGGTTCCACCTATGCCATTTCCTCCTTGACCAATCAGGGAAGACAACAGTCCATATTGACATTGCCTTATTCCTCAGATGGAATCCATGTCACAAGGGTATTGAGGCATGCCTTGAAGGATGCCGTCAATCTTACGGAAGTTCATATTCCAAGCAACATCACCCTGATTCAGAATGAGGCCTTTGATGGCTGCAGCAATTTGAAATCCATCTATGTCGAACAAAAGGATCCGACGAAAATCACCGTCGGCATGGCGGGTGGCTTGCTCGATGGGGTCAATTCCTCGTGCTATATCTATGTACCGAAGGATTCCTTGAGCAAATACCAGAATGACTACAACTGGGAAGCCTATCGTGATGCACTTAGGGGGTACTGAGATGAAAAAAAGAGTATTTGTTTCCTTTCTTGCCTTGCTTCTTGCATCCTGCAACGGAACTTTCGAAAAGAGTGAACGATATAATGTGACGCTCTATGAAAATGAGGATTTCATCATTCTTTCCGATGCGACCCAATATGTCGAGAAAGGTGGTACTGCGATATTCGAGGTAGAACTTCCCGACGGGGTGGTCGTGGATAGTCTGAACTATGGGTATTTCGATTCAAAGGAAAGCTGCATCATCGTGGAGAATGTGCAAAGGCACATGTCCGTTGAGGCTTCCCTGACCCAGGAGAATGCCGGTGATGTCATCTGCTATGACCTTGAAGGTGGAGTTCTGCTAAACAATCCAAGCCAATCCAAGGTCTACCGAAAATATGATTCATCTGATAGGAAAAGAGTCAACACCCTTTCCGCATATGAATTCAGTCGGAGAGACAACTATACTCTAACTGGATGGATTGCCAATGACAGAAATGATGACAATATCATATCTTTGGGCTCAAGAATCGATTTGAATGATAAACAGACACTCAGACTCTATGCAGATTGGGAACCGTGGACCAGCTCTCAGAAGTTTACCTTCAGGGAAACGGATGATGGACTTTTCATCAGCAAGTACACGGGCAATGATGAAATCATCACGATTCCAGATAAGATAAACGGGAAAAAAGTCGTCGGAATTGACTCCTATGCCTTCCAGGACCTGAATTCCTGTAAAAAAGTCATATTGAATCTTTCCATGCGGAATGTGGAAAGATATGCTTTCTCGAATTGTTCCTTTTCGGAATTTGTCATGTATGATTCCGTATTACGAATCTATGATGATTCCTTTGTGGACTGTGCGGGATTCTCCAGACTCAGAATCAATGCCGCGGAAAAGCCTCGCCTCACCAATCAATGGACTTCCGGTTGGTCTGACAAATTCGACAGAATCCTGACTTTTTCAAGAGACAAGACAAATAAGCAGATGGTTTTCTTTGCGGGTTCGAGCATGTCCTATGGACTGGATTCGAAAATGGTCGATGAAGGATTGGACAAGGAATATAAGATCACCAATCTTGGCTTATCCTATCTTATCAATCCTTTGCTTCAGTTTGATGCATTGTCACGGATTCTTGATGACAATGACATTCTCATCCATGCCCCAGAAGACATGACGGATGTAGAAAACATCAATTCCTTCAACAATCTCACATGGCGCTGTCTTGAGGAAAATTATGACATGCTGTCCTATACCGACATATCAAAGCATATAGACGTCTTCGATTCCTTCTATGAATACAATGATGCAAGACTTGCCCTTTCCGAAATCAGCTACAACAACAGGACGAATGAATATGACGAATATGGGGATCTCAGCAAATTCAGGGAAAACACGGATGATACCGACAAAGGATATAAGACGCTTTTTGATGCGGATGTCCTGAAGACAGAAATTCTTCAGGAATATGATTCCATCTATAAGCATTTCAACGATGACCTGAATATCAAGGTATATTTCTCCTATGGTCCGGCAAATCTCGATGGTGCAAAGATGCCATCACAGGAAAAAAGAAAAGCCTATGAGGATAAAGTCGTGGCCAACATACATTCGGCCAAGATCATTTCCACATTGGAAGAATACCTATATCATGGAAGATATTTCTCAAATACGAATTTCCATCTGTCGACCGAAGGGGCGAAGATGAGAACGACAACTCTTCTTTCCGAGATAAAGACACAGATGAAGAAGGACGGACTTCTTTAGAATATCGCTTCGAGAAATTCCTGATAACCCTCTCTCCACGCATCATATGTATGACCATAGGATGTCTTGGAGAGAGTGTTTTCTATTTGATAGGAATCCATGGTCTGACTGATCTTTGTCGGTTCATCAAAGACGAGCATGTCGTTTGTACCCTGCAGAATATAGATATAAAGGCTTTTTGCCTTGTCCTTGTTCTTCTCGATGGTACCGGTCTGCAGTTTCCATGGTTCAAAGGCACCGACCTTGGAAAATACGTCAGTGTTTTTTATGGCAGTATCCAAAGCGACTCTTCCACCATAGGAAATTCCGCAAATGTAGGTGTTATCTTTGTCTTTCAGTGTGGAGAAGTTATCGTTGATGTATGGCATGAGGGAATATAGGATATCCTCACTGGCCTCATCCATCTGATATTTGTTGTCAAGCCTCAGTTTTTCCTCATCCTTGTTCATGTTGAGGTTTGCACAGACGGTGATGAACTTTCTTGAACCGTTTGCCATCAAGTTTCCACCGATATATTCCATATGTCCTTCATCGAACATTCCTTTGTGATCCGTTCCGACTCCATGAAGGAAATATAGGACAGGGTATTTTTCCTTTTCGTCATATTCGAAAGGAAGGATGACAAAGGCATGCTTGTCATAATCCGTGACATTGCTATGATATGTGACTTCCACAAAAGGGGAACGGAACTGTTCCTGGATAGGATTGTTTCCCAGTGTGACGGATACTGGGGAGCTGGATACGTTATTCTGACACCCTGAGAGCAGGCATAGATTCAGAATGAATGGAAGAATCTTTTTTCTTTTCATGATTCCATCATTATAGAAATTTTTTCATTGAAAAATCATCAAGTGAATCAACGGACTGATTATCAGCATGAAAGGTGAAAACGGTAAAAAACGAGATGGTCAGAATCGGTGAAAAAGTATAATAATTGGCGTAAAACTTGTATACAAGATTACGATTGATATTTTATCGCTTTTGATAATATTTTTTCTTCATCGGTTATCTTTATGTAAAATGCACG
>CAVJFW010000013.1:0-41083 GCA_963648975.1 bacterium
TAATATTTCGTGACAGCCAAATCATATTTGTCGAAATACAAAAGTTTATATTGACCATATCGTCAGAAACTCATCCCTTTTGATCATCATTCCATAGGTATAGTCTACAGGAAAGCAAGCATGATCATTGCATTAGGTAACCTATATCAGGTAATAAATCCTATAGCTGATTCATCTACTGCATCTTTCATATATTTCTGGGTCGTTCAGATTCGTATTTATCTTCTTGGCCTCACAGATTCTGTCAATGACTTCATCATTGTCCAGGGAATGATAGGCTTCATAAACCCTATAGAATTCCTCCGGTTTCATCTTTTTGTATAAAGTGGTAAGAGGAATGCCTGTCGTCTTCACGAAATATTCCATCACATATCCGATCCATGCCATCACATAGGATGGATATATGTCTTTTCCTCTTGTCAGATTCTTTTCCTTTTTTATCAGGTCATATGCCACAGTTACATCCAGGGAATCAAAAAGAAAGGCGTCATTTCCGATTCTTTTGCTGACGGAAGAATAGACAAATGCCTTGATGAACACTTTTGAGGAGCATTCCTTAACCTTCGTGGAATACTCGAAGAGATCAGAGACAAACCTACATGACACATAACCACTCTCATTTATATTCTTCATGACAGTATATCCTCTATATACTTGCCTTTTCCGGCATATTCCCTCATGGCAAGTTTTACCTTGTTCTTCCCGATTTCATTTTCCTTCTGTCTATATGACTGGTAATCAATTCTCTCCCCAGTCGGATAGAAACATCTATCCAGCATCTTAAGATTTTTATCGATGAAATCATCATTGAGAAACACATATTGTCTTCCAAGTCGATTGGCACTCAATGCATTCAGACATTGCAGGTCAGTGATCTTACCCTGAATGAAATCATCAAGTGTCGTATACATCGTATTGTCTGCAATGGGGGCGATTACGACATCAACGCCATCCATTTTGGAAACAACTCTCTTAAGATATTCGGAATTCTCATATTCATTGATTCTTTTTCTGAAATAGGCAATAAGAAGCATCCATTCCATGGAGACATTCAAATCAAGTATTTTGGCATCAGTCATATCAAAATCAAAAAGATAAATGGAGGATTCCTTATACCCAACGACAAAGCTTGCAGACTGATTGAAGGATTCGCCCAAATAAAATCCTTTTCCAAAATCTTTCTTTTCCTCGCTATGGGATATGGATGGTTTGCCAATCAATTCTTTTTTTGCACCATGGAACAGAAGAACATGGTTCATGGGCATCTTGGAAGCATACATTTCCTCTTTCACCCTATTCAGGTTGATGCCAGAATGATAGAGCCTATCATAAATCTTTTCGAGAGACTCTGCACTTGGTTCTGCCTTACCCTTCCTCCATCTATATAAAGTCATTCCGGAGATATCGAGAAATTCAGCAATCTGCGTGTCGTTCATATCCAATATTGTTTTGGCATAGTCGATGTCTTTGTCTAAATTATATTTCATATAACATGTTCCCTAAATAAATTATAACACGTGTTATAACCTATTTTCCACCGACCATATGAGACAATGACGTTTTTATAAGATCATTGGCCACAGTTACATCCAGAGAATCAAAAAGAAAGGCGTCATTTCTGATTCTTTTAGTGACGGAAGAATAGACAAATGCCTTGATGAACACCTTCGAGGAACATTCCTTCATCTTCGTGGAATACTCGAAGAGATCTGAGACAAACCTACATGAAAAATGACCACATTTTTATTCATTCCGTATAACACGTAAGTCGAATAGGACATAACACGTGTTATAACCTATTTCAGAAAGCACTCATTTTTTGACTGAAATGCATTGAAATGCAATATCAGAAATAATTTCTTGATCTTAAACCACTTTAACTTCAATGGTTTTGTGACCTGATTTCAAAATGAGAATGCATTATATGACCAGCCGAAATGCAATAAAAAAAGATACACTATATACATAAATGACTACAATATATACATCTTGCAAGACAACTTACTTCTAAGCACTTCTAAGTTTACTTCGAACCCTTGGAAGTATTCGTATAAAGGATTGTCATCAAAACAAAAAATCCTTCATCACTTTCTTCTTGTAAAAAATAACATCGAAAAGGTAAAATTTTGACATGCTCAATCAATATTCAAGAACATCGCTTCTCATAGGAAAAGAAAATCTAGAAAAACTATGGAACAAGAGAGTCCTCATATTCGGACTGGGAGGAGTAGGTGGAAGTGCCGTCGAATCCCTGGCAAGAGCCGGTATCGGGCATTTTGACATCGTCGATGATGATTTCTTCTGCCTGACAAATCTGAACAGGCAGATTCTTTCCACAAGAAAGGCCTTAGGCAGATATAAGGTCGATGTCGCCGAGGAAAGAATCCATGACATCAATCCTTATATCACCGTAAGGAAACATAAGACTTTCTATCTTCCCGAAAAGAAGGATGAATTCGACTTCACCGCCTTTGACTACATCATCGATTGCATCGATACCGTCACGGCAAAGATCGACATCATCATGGAAGCCAACAAAAATGATGTTCCCATCATCTCCGCCATGGGTTGCGGAAACAGACTCGATCCCACGAAACTGAGAATCTGTGACATCTATGAGACAGACAATGATCCGCTCAGCAAGGTCATGCGTCATGAACTGAGAAAAAGAGGAATAAAATCATTGAAGGTCGTCTGCTCCAGCGAGCTTCCAATAAAGCCAAAAGCTGAGGAAACAAGAAAGAGTCAGCTTCATCATCAGGAAGAAAAGGGAAAGAAAATCATTCCAGGTTCCACAAGCTTTGTTCCACCGGTGGCCGGTACCCTGATCGGATACCAGGTCGCCACTGACCTAATGGACATAAGTGATTCACACTGAAACCATGAAACGCCTGTCATAGGCGTTTTTTCTTGTTTGGCCTGATAAATTCATATTCAGCATTGATAAATCCAGTTTGTGAAACTAAACTATTGAAAACCAAAGCCGGAAAGGAGAAAGAACATGATCGACAATCACGAATTCGAAACGGAAGACAAGGAAGCCTACGAAATACTCCTCAGGGAAAGAAGACGTCAAGAAGACAACATCGAACTGATTGCCTCCGAAAACTATGTTTCCAATGCCGTCAGAGAAGCCAATGGCTCCATCTTCACCAACAAATATGCTGAAGGATATCCAGGAAAGAGATATTACGGCGGATGCCAGTATATCGATGAGGCAGAAACTCTTGCCATCGAAAGAGCCAAGCAGCTCTTTTCCTGTCAGTTTGCAAACGTCCAGCCACATAGTGGAAGTCAGGCCAACATGGAAGTCTATAAGGCACTCTTGGACAATAACGACAAGATACTCGGAATGTCCCTGGATGCCGGAGGACATCTGACCCATGGGTATCGTTTCTCCTTCTCGGGAAGAGACTATCAGTCCATGTCATATGGCGTAGATGAAAAGACCGGTCTCATCGACTATGATGAAGTAAGAAGAATAGCCCTTGAGTTCTCTCCGAAGCTCATTGTCGCAGGCGCCAGCGCCTATCCAAGGATCATCGACTTCAAAAGATTCAGGGAAATCGCTGATGAGGTAGGAGCATTGCTCATGGTCGACATGGCCCACATCGCAGGACTTGTCGCCACCGGAGATCACCCTTCCCCACTTCCCTATGCCCATGTCGTCACTACGACCACGCATAAGACACTTCGTGGTCCAAGAGGTGGTCTCATCCTCTCCAATGATGTGGAAATCGGAAAAAAGATAGACAAATCCGTCTTCCCACGCTGTCAGGGTGGTCCGCTTGAAAACACCATCCTTGCCAAGGCAATATGCTTCAGGGAAGACCTGAAACCGGAATTCAAGGCATACACAGGTCAGATCATCAAGAACTGCATGGCCTTATGTTCTTCACTTCTCGAGGAAGGATTCTCCATCGTTTCCGGAGGAAGCGACAACCATCTCCTTCTGTTGAACGTCAAGGATAACTTCAATCTCACCGGCCTTCAGGCTCAGGAACTTCTTGAATCCTGCAACATCACGGCCAACAAGAATTCCATCCCGGGAGACAAGGAAAAGCCAGCCTACACATCCGGCCTGAGACTTGGTACACCAGCCATGACCACAAGAGGATTCAAGGAAGAGGATTTCACCCTTTTGGGTCATCTCATCGCCAAGGTACTGAAGAATCCGGACAACGAGGAAATCAAAAACGAAGTCAGAAAGGAAGTCAAGATCCTTACTGCTGCCCATCCACTTCCATACGAATGGTAAACTCATGAAGAAAATAAATCACCCTGTCGGATTTATGCAGACAGGGTGATTTTACATTCCGCAATCAACAGCCTGACATCATCTTTTTGCGGCAAAACACCTTCCAGGAAGATATGACATGAAATAGCTAGTCAGTATATGATTCTCATATCCGTCATTCCTGTACTTTATGGCATTACTGAAGCGGACAAGGAAATCAAGTTCGATTGTCGAGTCACTGCTACAATGGAAACAAAGGTCATATTCCTGCTTCTTCAGTTCAAAGACGATGACGGTTTCATATAGGACCATGTCCTAATTTCGTGAACTGGAATTGAGGATTGTCCTTGGCCAGTTGGTTTGGTATGGGCAAAAAACTTCAGAGCCATGGAAACGATACTGGTAGCAGTACATGATCTGTTCAAAGCGAATACATAGCCTGGCTTTCTCATAATCAAAAGGTGACATTTTTCTGATGTGAGGTTCCTGAAATCCGTTACAGAATACATTCCTTCGTGTATACAAATCGGACCGATTTTTTTACAACTCATTTCTTTTGACATCAAAAATAGGAAAAGTTACGGAAATTGCAAAAAAACAATAACTGCAAAGTGTCAAAAAATCATTTCAGAAAAGTACATGGAACTCAAAAAGTATAGGAAACATCGCAAAATTTCGAATCAGTATTTTCTTGGATTTTCATCGAAAAATCAGAAAACATCCATAAATATGGTAAAACAACATATTTTCTTGCTGATATCCGGTTTTCGTTCTGTTTTCCCAAAAAAGTCCGAATCCATCGTACTTTTCGCCAATTGCTTTACAACTGTTTCATAGTCGAATTCCGATTTTGTTCTTTTCCTGTGCTTCTATATAGTGTAAGCGGTTCAAAAAGCTATGACCGAAAAATTCAGGACAAGCGGTGTCTTCCTGCCGATTTTCTCTCTTCCCGGAGACTATGGAATCGGATGCATAGGAAAGGGCGCCAGACAATTCATCGACTTTCTCGCGGAATCCGGGTTCAGCTACTGGGGTGTGCTACCCTTAGGGCCTACCGGATATGAGAATTCTCCCTTCCAGTCCTTTGCAAGCAGGGCGGTAAACCATTTCTTCATCGATCTTGATGACTTAGTGGATAACGGACTGCTCAAGAGAAAGGATCTCTCAGACATATGCTGGGGAGAGGATGAAAGAAAGATTGACTACAGAAAAATCTATCAGAACAAAGTCAATGTCCTGAAAATCGCCTATCACAGATTCCTGAAGGGAAATGGAAACTACCAAAGAGGATATACGACATTCCTAAGGAAGAACAGATTCCTTGATTATGCCTGCTTCATGGTCCTGAAGGATATCAACAAGGGAGTGGCATGGAACCAATTTGAAAATCCGTATCGGGAATATTCGTATGAAGTCATCCAGAAATTCCGACACGAACATAAAGATGAAGTGGAGTTCTACATCTGGACGCAATACATCTTCCTTCGCCAATGGAGCAGTCTTATGGAATACGCCCATTCAAAAGGAGTGAAGATCATCGGGAACATGCCGATGCATGTCTCCTATGACTCAATCGATGTCTACAAGCATCACAGAAACTTCCTACTGACCAATTCCGACGAGATGAAATATGTGGCGGGATATCCGCCGGATGTCTTTTTCTCGAAAGGCCAGGTCTGGGGAACACCTCTTTATGACTTCGACTATCTGAAGAGAAGCGACTATCACTTCTTCCGTGACAGGCTCAACTTCGCCTATGAGCTCTTCGATTATGTCGTATTGGATCATTTCCGTGGCTACATGGAAAACTACCATCTGCCCAAGGATAGCAAGGACGGCCTATACGGAAGATGGGAAAAGGAAGACGGGAAGACTGTCATTTCCAGCTTCATAGGAAATCCTGACAGGGTGATTGCCGAGAACGTCGACTTCCATTCCGATCAGATGAAGGAAATACTTTCTTCAATGCACATAAAGGATATGAGAGTCATCGAATTCGGCTATCCGAGGGAAATGGGAAACTATAACCAGCCGATCAACTACAACTATGCCAATGTCTCCTTCTCCTCGACACATGACTGCGATCCGCTTAAGGCACATCTGGAATCTCTCAATGATTCAGACAAGGCTCTCTTCATAAGTCAGGTAAACAAGGATTGCAGGCATTTCGGGGTAAAGGAAGTGGACAAGGATGACATCGACGGTCAGATAGAAGCCCTGTTGGAGCTTAACCTTGCAAGCCTCTCTTCCATCGCCATGCAATCCATGACGGACATTCTCCATCTCGGAAAGGAAGGCAGGATCAACAGACCATCCACAACGGGCGACAACTGGACCTTCAGAATCACCAAAGAGGATATTTCCTCGACAAACGCAAGACATCTCTTTGCCCTGAACAAGAGATACGGGCGCTATTAGAAAAGTTTTCACCGGGGTATTCCTAAGAAAACCCTGTGAAATATATGGGACGTAGCATCATTTTTCAAAAGGGGGATAATCATCATGAAAAAATGCACAAGATTCGTTTCTGTCTTCTCACTTGCCATGTTGGCAATGGTAGGCTGCTCAACTACAAAGACCAGCGACAAAACCAGTGAAAAGTCCAGCGACAAGGCCAGTGAAAAGACAAGTGAAAAAGCCAGTGAGACACCAGTCGCAAAGGAAGAACTCGTCATCGGTTCTCCGACAAAGCAGCAGACCTGGGTCAAGACAAAGATTGAAGGCTATCTTACCGACAACAATCTTTCCAGCAAATATACAGTGAAGATGGTCGCACTCGAGGAAGGTGACGTCAACAATGCCTCAGCCGTTCCGGATTGGACCGCCAAGACCGCACCAGACATCTATGCCTATGCCTCTGACCAGACATTGAACCTCGTCGCCAAGGGTGCCCTTGCCCAGGTTCCATCCACATTTGCAAGCAACATGAAGACCGCCATGGGCGATGATGCCATGGCAGCAGCCAAGGTCGGAGACAAGACCTATGGTTATCCATATGCCGGTGACAACGGATACTTCCTCTACTACAACAAGTCCGTCTTCAATGGAAAGACAGACAAGCTCGAGATGTTCGATGATGTCGTAAACGTCTGCAAGGATGCAAACCTCAAGGTTTCCTATAACCTCTCCAACACCTTCTATTCCACCGGTCTCATGTTCACTTTCGGTGCCAGATATACTGTCACCCTCTCCAGTGACTCCAAGAGCATCGCTTCCGTCGATGCCGACTTCAACTCTGACAAGGGCATGAAGGCCATCACTGCCATGCAGGGCATCATCAACAACAGCAACGTCGACTGCACCGGCACCGGACAGAAGGCTCCGACAGTCGCCAACGGACTTGGTGCCTGCGTCGATGGTTCCTGGAACGCAGCCTCCTACAAGGAAGCCATGGGCGATGACTATGGATGCATCAAGCTTCCGAGCGTCACAGTCGATGGTGAGACAAAGAACATCGGCTCCTTCTTGGGCTATAAGCTCTATGGCGTCAATGCCTCCAAGAGTGGAACCTCCACTTCCAAGCTCGGCGACCTCCACAAGATCGCAAACTACCTTGTCAGCAAGGATGTCCAAGTTGCAAGATTCAACGATCTGACCATCGCACCGACCATCGCCGAAGTCAAGAACTCCGATGCCGTCAAAAACACGCCACATGTTGCCGCACTTGCTGCCCAGGCCAGCTATTCCGTCGCCCAGACCATCGTTCCAAACAACATCTGGCAGGAATCCACTGCTCCATACACTGAACTTGTCAAGGCTGAGAACAAGGATGCCGATACCACCAAGCTTCAGTCCATCCTCGATGCCTACAACACTGCCGTCAAGACCGTCGCCTAATTGAAGATATGTAGTCAGAACATTGTGATGTGGGGATTCCCACATCACAATTTGTCCGTTTCAGGACACAAATAGGAGGAAACATGGATACAGAGCAACTTACACTGGAAAGCAATCTCGAATATCTGTCACTGAACCGATGGGGAAAAATCGGCTATCGGATTTCCCATTTCTTCACCTCGATACCCGGAATTATATCAAGGAAAATAAGGCAGATTCCAACCAGGACCCGAGAAAAAAGACATCATGTCACGGATATCTTCAAGACACTTGTCAAAGCCCTGACAAGAGGTGACATCTTCACCAGACTTTCCTTTCTCATCATGGGAATCGGACTTGTCACAAGACATCAGATCATCAGAGGAATCCTGTATTTTGCCTATGAACTCTTCTTCATCTTCTTCATGATCATGATCGGAGGAAAGGCTTTGGGAAGCCTAGGTACATTGGGAACCCTCTCAAGAGTGGAATACACCATATTGGAAGACGGATGGCTGGATTTGAAGACAAGCGTGCTTGTCGACAATTCCTTCACCATTCTTCTTTATTCGATATTGGCAATCGTCTTCATTCTCATACTGGCATTTCTTTATTACAACCAGATCAGGGATTCCCTCAATCTCCAGGAAAAAGGTTATATCGGAAAATATGCCTCGGACAAGGAAACACTGAAGAACGTCCTGGACAAGTCCTATGACAAGACGCTTCTCTTCATCCCGATCGGAGGACTGTTCATCTTCACCGTCATTCCAATCGTCATGATGGTCATCATCGGCTTCACCGACTATGACTTCCAGCATATCACCCCGACCCAGCTCTTCGACTGGGTAGGACTATATAATCTCGAGCAGGTCTTCTCCTCTACCGGGGCAAACAGTGGAACTGCCTTTTTGAAGGTATTCGGCCAGGTTCTTCTCTGGACATTGCTCTGGGCCTTCTTTGCCACCTTCTCAAACTACTTCATCGGCATGATCGTCGCCATGATCATCAACACCAAGGGCATAAAGCTGAAGAAGTTCTGGCGTACCATCCTCATCACCACCATCGCCGTTCCGCAGTTCATCTCCCTGATGCTCGTCTACTTCATGCTCTCGGATTCCAGTTTCGGCATCGTCAACTCACTTCTTCAGAACCTGGGATGGATATCCTCGCCGATAAAGTGGCTGAGCGATGCAGCCTATAATGCCCTTCTTCCGAAATTCATCATCATCCTGGTCAACACATGGATCGGTATTCCATACACGATGCTGATCTGTACCGGTCTATTGATGAACATACCGGAAGACCTCTATGAATCAGCCAGGATCGATGGAGCCTCACCGGCTAGGATGTACATGAAGATCACCCTTCCCTACATGCTATTTGTCACAGGTCCTTATCTTCTCAGTCAGTTCATCGGAAACATCAACAACTTCAACGTCATCTACCTTCTCAGCGGCGGAGGTCCATACTTCACCTTCGACATCGCAAACGAGACCGTTCCGGATTCACTTCTTGCATCAGGTGTCGGTCAGACCGACCTTCTCATCACCTGGATCTACAAGCTGACCACAAGCAAGAGTTTCGACTATGGTCTTGCTTCCATCCTTGGACTTCTCGTCTTCTGTCTTGTCGCATTCTTCTCTCTCATCTTCTATGGACACTCCGGCAGTGTCAACAACGAGGAGGAATTCCAGTAATGAATGAAAACAAGGCACATTATCGTTCCTATAAAAGGAAAATCCATACCAGGAACACCCTGATCTACATCTTCCTTATCGTACTCTCCATCATTTGGCTTGTTCCATTCGTCTACCTTCTCGGTCAGTCCTTTGCCTCCACCTACAACCCTTCCGTCTTCTTCCCCTTCCTACCGACGGCTAGCAACATCGAACAGGGAAAATGTGTTCTCACATTCCAGAACTATGTGACCTTGTTCACCGACGAGGTCTACGAATTCAGGAAATGGTATCTCAACACCCTCATCATCTCCCTCATATCGAGTGTCATCGAGACCGTGCTGGTCCTTGGCACATCCTATGCCTTCTCCCGTCTTCGCTTCAAGGCAAGGAAGCCATTGATGAAACTCATTTTGGTCTTGGGCATGTTCCCAGGATTCTTAAGCATGATGATCATCTACTTCATCCTGAAGCTGGTGAACATGAACGGAAACATCTACTCCCTCATTCTCATCTATATCGGTGGATCGGCAATGCAATACTACATCGCCAAGGGATTCTTCGATACGATTCCAAAGGCGCTGGATGAGGCAGCCATGATCGACGGAGCCAACAAGAACACCATCTTCTTCAAGGTCATCATGCCACTTTCCAAGCCAATCATCGTCTACACCTTCCTAATCACGTTTGTCGCTCCCTGGGGTGACTTCATGATGGCAAGCATCCTCTCCGGAGGAAATACGGCCATGTGGACGGTCGCCGTAGGCTTGAGAAAGATGATCACGACACTGACTGACCAGCAGAAGTACTTCCCGGTCTTCTGTGCCGGAGGCGTCGTCACTTCCCTCCCAATCATGATTCTCTTCTTCTGGTTGCAGAAATATTATGTCGAAGGCATCACCGGTGGTGCCGTGAAAGGATAAAGATGAAAAAAATTCCCTTACTTGTCCTATCCATGATGTTCATGACGGGCTGTGTGGATTCCACAGCCTCCTCTTTCTCATCCACTGAGGAGAAAAAGGTGGAAATCATCGATGACAAGTATCGGAATTATTATGAAATCTTCGTTTCCAGCTTTGCGGATTCGAATTCTGATGGGATAGGTGACTTACAAGGCATCATCGACAAGCTGGACTATCTATCCGACATCGGATATACAGGAATCTGGCTGACCCCAATATTCTCCTCTCCTTCATACCACAAATATGATGTGACGGACTACTTCAGGATTGATCCATCATTCGGAACTCTTGATGATTTGAAAAATCTCGTCAGCAAAGCCCATGAAAGGAACATCAAGGTCATCCTCGATGGAGTGTTCAACCATACCGGAATCAACAATGCATGGTTTACCTCATCCCTTCTTGCCCACAGGAAGAAACTTCTCGGTGAGACATTGACGGATGAAGAAAAGGAATACGAATCTCTTTATAGCTTCGTCGATGACAAAAATGACATGTCATCAGATAAAAAGTACGAAAAAGCCGGTGCCAACGACTTCTACTACGAATGTAACTTCTCAACCAACATGCCGGAACTGAACTTCGAAAGCGAGTTCACCTACACCAAGATAAAGTCCGTCATCGACTACTACATGTCTGATGAGATACATGTCGACGGATTCAGACTCGATGCCGTTCTCTACTACGATTACATGAACACTAAAAGCAATGTCAGAATCCTCAACAGGATTGCTTCCATGATTCATGAGCATGACGGATACTGCATCGGGGAATGCTACAGCGATGAGAAGACCATCACAGACTATTACGGTTCCGACATGGATTCATTCTTCTGGTTCCCTTCTCAGGGAAACAACGGGTTCATCGTAAACAGCATTGGATTCGAAGGCTCGAACAAATACAGATACCTCGAAAACGAAATCAAGATGGTAAATAACGCCAAAGGACATATCCCCGCTCCGTTTCTTGACAATCATGATGTAAGCAGAGTCTCGAGAAGTGGAAACATGAGACAGCATAAATTCCTTCTCGGACTCAGGGACATGCTAAGCGGATGTGTATTCAACTATTACGGTGATGAAATCGGAATGTCATCCCTCAACATCGACTCCACAAGTGACTACATGGACAGCAACTACAGGACTCATTACTATTGGGATGATGAAACCCATCTATATGAGGCAAACGACCCTGAACATTCCCTTCCACAGGAAGAAACCTATGAGGATAGTAGGACACAGATGACGGATGAGAATTCCATCCTGAACTATGAAAAAAAGGCTCTTAACATGAGAAACGAATATCCTGCCATCGCCAGGGGAACAATATCCGTGGATGCCGAGGATGAGAAGATCAACACGGATGATGAATCCGCCATGCTTCTTGCCTTCGACAAGGAATACCTGGGTGAGAAGATAAAGCTTGTGATGAACTTCTCCATGAGGGAAACCTATACCTACGACATGAAGAACCAAAAGCTTGAGGAATCACTTCTCTCTGACACCCAAGACCAGATGAAATCAGAAAATCAGACACTATCACTTCCACCATATTCCATCGCTTTATTGAAATAAAAAGGAGAAAACCATTATGGCCAATCTGAAACTCGAACATATTTACAAAGTCTATCCAAACGGAACAAAGGCAGTAAACGACATTTCCCTGGATATCCAGAATGGGGAATTCATCGTCTTTGTCGGACCTTCCGGATGTGGAAAATCGACAACATTGAGAATGATTGCCGGTCTTGAGGACATCACGGCAGGTGAACTCTACATCGACTCCAACATCGTCAACGATGTCGAGCCGAAGGATAGGGATATCGCCATGGTTTTCCAGAACTACGCCCTATATCCACATATGACGGTCTATGAGAACATGGCTTTTGGTCTCAAGCTCAGACATGTTCCAGAAGACATCATCCAGGAAAAGGTTCTCTGGGCCAGTGAGATTTTAGGTATCAGGGAATACCTCGACAGAAAGCCCAGGAACATGTCTGGTGGTCAGCGTCAGCGTGTCGCCCTGGGAAGAGCCATTCTCCGTGACCCGAAGGTCATGCTTCTCGATGAGCCTTTGAGTAACCTCGATGCCAAGCTCAGAACCCAGATGAGAACTGAGATTGCAAAGCTCCATCAGAAGCTTAAGACGACATTCATCTATGTCACCCACGACCAGACAGAAGCCATGACGCTCGGTGACAGGGTCGTCGTCATGAAGAATGGAAGAATCCAGCAGGTCGATACCCCAAAGAACCTCTATAACTATCCGGCCAACAAGTTCGTTGCGGGATTCATCGGAACACCGCAGATGAACTTCTTCCCAGTCACACTCAAAAGGGAAAAGGATGTCGTCAATGTCCATTTCAAGGACAATGACAACGAGATGAGACTCGATTACAATCAGCTCATCAAGGTTTTACCTGAATTTCTCGATGGAAAGCATGACATCACCTTTGGCATACGCTGTGAGTCCATCCGCCTAGCAACAGAAGATGAACCCAACACGATGAAGGTCAAGGTTTCCCATTTCGAGGAATTGGGAAGCGAAGCCCTGATCTATGGAAACATCAATTTCTCCGAAGAGACCATCGACTCCACCAAAGGTCAGATAATCATCAAGGTCAGGGAGATTGAAAACCTGCATCCAGAAGATATCATCCATGTCGCCTTCGACATGGAAAAAGCCTATTTCTTCTCGGATGAGACCGAAGAGACGATTCTTCCGAGAATTCCGGAATACAATTCCTTCTACACGCAGGTTGAGAAGAATAATCTTCTCTTCTGTGGCAGTGTACTCTCCCTTCCGACAATTCTCCAGTCTCCGGACATCGAGGAAGGCGAACTGAAGGTTCCTACCGATGCCGTATTGCTTCATCATGAAGGCATCAAGGTCAAGGTCATCGATATCGAGGAAATCCATTCAGAAAGACTTGTCCATCTCAAGCTCAACGACAGAATCTTCTTCGCTTTGGCAAAAAAGGACGATGAGGTAAGCATAGGAGATGAAATCTCTGTCAACTTTGACTTCACCAGAATCACCTTGATCAACAACGAAAACAAGGCCACACTCTTCAAGCCGATTGACAGCTATGATTCCTTCAGTGCCGGATTCTTCAACTATTCCACCGTGATGGCCACAACAAACGATGAGTCCTTCAAGGAACATAGAGAAAACAAGATCAAGGCTGCCAGTGACTACATGGATGCAAAGATTGCCTTGGAGAACAACAGGTACGAAGAAAAGAAGAAGGAACTTTTTGTCTCCGACCTAGACAAGGCCAAGAATGAAGCCACAAATCACTATGAAGAGACAAAAAAGAAGAACACAGCAGAAATACAGAAAATAAACGAGACTACCGCCAAGGAACTTGTGGACCTCAAGGCAAAATTCAAGTCAGACAAGGCTGAAGAAAAGAAGAAAAACGACCTTCTCTTCAAAGACAAGAAGGAACAGGAAGAAAAAGAATATAAGGAATTCAAAAAGAACAACAACGACAAAGAAGCTTTAAGAAGAAGAAGTGATGAATATCATATGTTCAAGGATCACTATCAGCAGGACAAGGACAATACCATCAACCGCATATTGAATTCCCTGTCCATGGATTATGAATCCAAGGTGACCAGTCTACGCTCCGCAAGAAGAAGAAAGACGGATCTTCTCAAAAAGGAAATCCGTGATGCCAGAAATGAAGCACTCAAGGCAAGCAATCCGTTCAAGCTTCTTGAGAAGGAACATGACAAGACCATCAGAAAATTGCTGAAGGAAAAGGAGCATGCCATCTCAAGAGCAGGATATGTCTTCTTCCTCAAGTTTGCCTCCGACTATTATGCCCTTACAAGCGACATCATCTCCAACAAGCTCATACAAGGTCTTTCCACGAGAGTCTTCAGCAAGGACTTCAAGGTAGAGATACCACATGACGGCTATATCATCAACGAAGAGAAGAAAGGATTTGAAGTCATGGTCGACATCATACTGGACTATGGAAACATCTTCTATGTACGTTGCAGCTATGTCGATAAGGAAAACAATCCTCAATTCCTTTATATCCAATCTGAGAAGAAGATGGAAAAAGGAACAAAGCTATATTTATCCTTCGACCTGACACATTCGAAGATCACCGAAACCGACATGAACATCAGGCTCTACTAGGAGGATGTCAGAATGAAAAAGAGAAAAGTTCTTACATCATTGTTCCTTCTATCTTCCATGCTCTTTTCCTGCTCGGGCAGGAATGAGGATGGCTGGAAGAAGGAAGTGCTCAATGACATTCCGGAAAGCAAGGAAATCAGCTATACCACCTATAAGGTCACGACCCATGGCAGCGTAAGCGTAAAAAATGACACTCAGAACAAATACTTTGACACCTTCAGCACACCGGAATCATCATACTCTCTTCCATCCGGGCAGCACGTCACATCCCCAACAGAAAGCTATGACTTGGGTAAATCCTATCTGATGAACGTTCCCATCAGGGTAAACAAGAGTGTCTTCATGTCCGATACTGACAACGACATCGGTTCCGCCTATAAGGTCTTAAATGAGACATTGTGTTATTATTCCGATCCTGTCACCAAACTTCAGTTCAAGAAGAATGATGACGGAAGTTTCGACTTCTTTACCAGAAGCGTGTCCAAGCTCATAGAGATCAGACATCTTTATGATCCGGAAGGTCCTGACAGCGAATACGTTCAGGTTTATGGACGTTTCAACATGACTCTATGTTATACTGCTGATGGTCTTCTCAGAAGTGAAACCTATGAGACCATCGACCACGAAGGCAGGACGGACAATTATGTCTCCGTCTGGTGCACCTACGACTATCAATGAAAAAAAGAAATCTGCTTATCCTTTCATCCTGTCTGTTATTTTCCTGCGCGAGCCAAAATGCTCCGCAGGAAATTGTTTCCTATATCAACAATTGCTCCATTTCCAAGGCCTTTGAGGCCACAACGAAGATAGACTATGATTTTTCCTCTTCCCTATATGAGAAAGAAAAACTGACTGGTCAGACAAGACTTGTCATCCACTGGGACAACTCGGACAAGGATGACTTCAAGCAAACGTTTAAGGAAACCTATACCGGGACAAATATTTCCTATGATGAGGAAAAGAAGCTTTATGTCACCTCAAAGGTGGTCAGTTCCTATTTTGACAAGAAGGATTCCCTCTATCACAAAATCACCTGCTATACGGGGTATGAGAAAGAGGAAGATAAGGATGACCTGAAGACAATCACCTATTCCGATGTCAAATACCAGAAAAGTCAGTTCAACAGCGAAAAGGAAGTCCTCTTCCGCAGCCAGACCACATCCGGAATCTCCAAGGGTGGTGTCTATTATGCGGATTTCTTCTCCAATCTTCTGAGCTATTATCCTTATATGTCAATCGAAAATGGTCTTTTCGCCTACACACTCAAGGATTATCCCTATAAGAGTGATACGGAAGAGGGAATCATCAACGAAACAGTCCACATGAATGAGCTTGGGCTTCTCGTCGACCTATACCAGGATGCAAAAAACACAAAGACGGAAAAGACATCCATATTGGATGTCACAGTCACATACAACAGCTCAGAGGAATAGTCAGGTTCAGAAAATATATTTCTGTCTGTTCGAATAACCTTCCTTCTTCAATGAGGAATCCAGGAATTCGTATCTTTCCGGTATGATCTTCAATAGATGGAAAGGAACTCCCATCTTCTCAATGGCCTTGATGTTGAGGCCTTTTTTGGTGCAGACAGCCGCAAATTCCTCATTATCCGGTTCTATTACCTCGATATGGCCGGTCACCTGAAGGGAGTGGATACTGGAAAAGCCCATGTAGGAATCGAATATGGCACAGGAAACATGTCTGTTTTTCTCAACGTATCTGAATTTCTCTCCACCTTCGGAGAAAATATAGAAATATCCGTCATAATAGTTATATTCCAATGGAGTGCAGCGGACCTCATCTTTGTATCCGGTGGCAAGTGCCATCGTATTATGGGAAGAGATGAAAGCATTGATTTTTTCAAGCAATTCCTCTTTTTTCACCTTCACTGAATCTTTTTCCTTATCAATCCAGTACTGACTTGCCTTAGAATAATCCATGATGTAAACCTCTTTTGAGGATATTATAGTTCCAAAAACAAAAAATAGACAAAAACATATCCCTATGTTGTTTTCCAAAAAAAGAGTTGCCCTTAAAATATCATCGTAATCAAATCGGAGGAAACAAAAATGAACACAGACAAAATTTATGCAGAACACATCGTCAACGAGTATTCCAAGAAGGATGAAAGCAAGGTCGTCGCCTTAAAGAAGCTTGACAGGCTTGTCAAGCGCCCAGGAAAAATCTTTGCCTATACCTTCGGAACCATCATGGCTCTCGTTCTTGGTGTCGGCATGTGCTTCTGCATGGGTGTAATTGGAGAAAAGACAGTCGCAACCTATGCCATCGGCATCTCCGTCGGCATCATTGGCATCATCGGTGTCAGCGTCAATTATCCTATCTTCAATCTCATCAACGCAAAGAGAAAAGAGAAATATGCAGCTGACATCCTTCGCTTGGCAAAGGAAATCGCAGACGAAGACAACAACGAAAATGCAGGAAACTAAATATCAGAAAACTGCCAATAGAATGGATGATGCACTCCTCGAGCTCCTCCAGAAGAAGGACTATGAGTACATCTCCATCAAGGAAGTCTGCAATAAGGCAGGAGTCAACCGTTCCACATTCTATCTCCATTATGAAAATATGGATGATCTTCTTTCGGAATGCCTTGAAAGAATGTATTCTTCATTCTTTGATGCCTTTCCCATCAAGCGCAATGCCATCAACGTCTCATCCGTGGCGGATCTCAACTTCATCAAGCCGGAATATCTGAAGCCTTTCCTGATTTACATCAAGGAAAACAAATATTTCTTCAGTCTCTCGACGAAGAATCCCAAAATGATGAAGATAGATATAGCCGTCAACCGCATCATGAAGGAATGCATCAGTCCGGTGCTTGATTATCTTCAGGTTCCCCAGAACATAAGAAGATACATCATCAACTATTATCTCAGTGGAATCAGCGGAATCATCAGCGAATGGGTAAAGAACGACTATAAGGACGACATCGATTCCATGATAGCCCTCATCACCGGACTGGTATCCGCTGACGATCTACTTTTGAAACATGAAAACAGATAAATACAAAAAACTCAAGGAATGGATATCCGTTCTGGTCCCGTTGGGATTCGGAATCTATTCCTTTTATGTCGGATACATGAAAGGTTCCATTTTTCATTATTCCATTTTCGGATATTACCTCATCCTATCCTTTTTAAGAGCCCTGCTGATATTCATAAAGAAGGAAAGTACAGGCCTCTTATTCTTCACATCCATCATGACGATCATCACCAATATCGTTCTCATCGGTCCCATCATACTTATGGCGCTGCAGAGAAAGGAAAGCCATTATGGGGAAATCATGGCCATCTCCATTGCCGCATATACGACATACAAGATAACCAGTGTCATCATCAGGATAAGGAAAAGCAGAGCCGAACAGACCTCGACCATGCGACTGCTTCTCTCTCTCGGTCTGAACGATGCCTTGTTGTCCATCATGAACCTTCAGTATACCCTCATACACACATTTGATGACGGCTCAGAAAAGACAACCACACTGAGCTATGTCACCAATTTCATCCTGCTCAGCCTCATGATTGTCACATCCATATTGGCACTTGTCACAATCATAAAGAACGAAAAAAAGAAAAAAGAAGTGCAAGATTAACGCATGAAAAGTTAATTTTTCCTTTCGTAAGCCCTTTTATTGTATAATAAACATGTATGATCCATATAGCGATAGTCGAAAACGAGACCTCCCAGATAGACATGACCAAGAAGATGATTCAGGACTATTTCCAGAAGGAAACCAGGTCCTATGAAATCAAATCCTTTTTGAGTGGGTTTGACTTTCTGGAAGCTGACACCTACCTTTTTGACATCATCTTCATGGATATCGACATGCCAGGGATCAACGGCATGGAAACAGCCGAAAGAATCAGAAAGAAGGGTCTTAAGACTCCTTTGATATTCGTCACCAATCTTCCCCAATACGCCATTGATGGATACAAGGTGGAAGCCATCGACTTCATCCTCAAGCCGATGACAAATGCAGACTTCTCCATGGCCATGAACCGTGCCATGAATATGCTGAAGAAGGACGAGATCGGAGAATTCGTCCTGACCATTCATGGAACATTGACCAAATTCAAGGCCAACGACATCCTTTACATCGACATGGTAAAACATGATGTCAACATCCATATGACTCAAGGAGATGTCATCACCTTCCGTTCCTCACTTAGCAGGGTTGAACCTCTTTTGGATGATAGAATCTTCCTGAAGTGCAATTCCGGATGTATCGCAAACATCAACAAGATAAAGATGATGAATCCAGATACTTTGACCATGGAAAATGGAGACCATCTTTCCATATCCAGGTCGAGAAAGAAACCGACTTTGGAAAAACTCAATGAGTTTTATTCCCTCATAGAAACGAAAAATGAATGAAAATGGCATTGTCTCAAGGATAATTCCCTTGCATCAATATTCCTTCTTCATCGAAATTTTCTTCGCCATGCTTATCATTCTTTTTTTTGCAAAAAAAAGAAGATTCTTTCCTCTTCGCGTGGTTGGTTCGCTGCTTGTCGCCTTTCCTTTATATTATCTGCCGTCGCTGAATCTGCTCAACTTCAACTATAGCTACTTTCTCGTACTGACATTCTGTTTCGTCATAGGTCTCTTCCTATATGATGAAAAGATTTTCCCTGTCCTTTTTTCCTGCATCGCCGCCTGGGGCATACAACATATCGGCTGGAACGTTCTTGGCATCACCTATGATTTCATACCGAATGTCGCATCTTTGTCAGATGCGGTATTGATTATCATTTATTATGTGATCTATGCCGTGGTCTATGCCATCGGATTTCTGATCATCCATCAGCTGAAAATAAAGATTTCCTTCAAGAAGAACCAGATATTTTCCTTCCTTCTGGCTGCCATCATGATCATCACCACCATGTATCTTTCCCAAGCCATTGTCACATGGTCCATACCTATCAGACTCTACACCATACTCGTTGCACTCTTGTCATTGATCATCATGTTCGGATATCCATATCTTTCCGATCTCATTCTCAAGGAGAAGGAACTCTCCGACGAGAAACATACCCTCGAGATGCTTCTTGACCTTCAGGCAAAGCAACAGAAACTCTCAAAGGAAGCAACTGACATACTCAACATCAAGTTCCATGACATGAAGCATCAGTTGCTCATGATGAAAAACATGGACGAGAATGAAAGAAACAGAACCAGTGACGAAATCGAGAAGAGCATCGACATCTACACTGATATCGCCAGGACAGGAAATGAGGCCATGGATATCGTCATCACCCAGAAATCCCTCATCTGCACATCCAATGAGATACGCTTCACCTATATTCTTTCCGGAGAATGTCTGAGTTTCATGAACAAGAGCGACATCACTTCCCTATACGGAAACATCCTTGACAATGCCATCGAGGCAACCAAGGAAGAGATGGGTGAATATAAGATCATCAAGCTCAAGACCTATCTTCAGAACGGACTGGTCCTGATTCAGGAAGAAAATTATTGCCACCACAAAATAAAGTTCGGCAAGGACGGACTTCCAATATCCAAGAAGAATGACAACATCAACCATGGCTATGGAAGCAAATCCATAAGATACATCGTCGAAAAATATCATGGTCAGATGAAGATCCAGCATAAGGATGACATCTATTATCTTTCCATCGCCATCCCCTTTGTCGAAAAGAACTGAATCAGACAGATTGTGTCATCCATTTTGGCAGAACGTGTCATCTTATAAGCGCTTACAAAGGCCGAATGATAGACTTTAACCATCCGAAACCCCTTTCCACGGTTTTGGAAGAAAGGACCTATCATATGAATCCAAAATTATTTCGTGGATTGACCATTGTCAGCGCCTTTTTGTTGGCAGGCAGTATCACCGCCAGTTCCATGTTGGAAAAGTATTCCACACAGATGGATCAAGTCTTCGGTACTGTATCCAGCAAGACGGAGTATGAGAAGCTCGATTCAAGCGATCAGAGCGACCCATGGAACTACAAGAGTCAGTTCAAGACAGCAAAGGAAGCTGTCGAAGGCTACAAGGAATTCTCCATCCGTGAGGCTCAGGAGACTTTTGCTCTTCTGAAGAACGAGAACAACGCCCTTCCACTCAAGAAGAAGGCCAAAGTCACACTCATGGGTGTCCGTTCCTATGCCCCAGTCTATGGAAACTCCTCCGGTTCCATCGCCGACAAGAACACCATCGACAACGGCAACAAGATCTATGAATCCTTAGCCAATTATTTTGATCTCAACCCTTCCATGCTTGCCACCTATGAAAAATATTTCAAGGACAAACAGTGGGGAAGCAACGGCTATGGTGCAAAGGCACCGGAATATCCGGACATCACAACCGATGATGAGGTTCCGGAACTTTCTCCGAGTGAACTTGCTGGAATCGATGCCAATTACAAGAAGGATTATTCCTCCTATGGCGATGCCGCAATCGTCGTTGTCGGCCGTCCAGGCGGAGAGACAAAAGAATATGAACTCGGCGGTCATGATGAATGTACGACCGGAAACATCATGTCCCTCTCCGATGAGGAAAGAGCCGTCATCAAGGAAGCCAAGGAAAACTTCAAGAACGTCATTGTCCTCATCAACTCCGTCACCCAGATGGAAATCGCCGAACTCAAGGATGACAAGGATATCTCTGCCATCATGTGGATCGGTTATCCAGGCGCCTATGGCTTCACCGCCTTGGGCGATGTCCTTGACGGAACCGTTTCCCCAAGCGCAAGCTTAGGTGATATCTATGTCACCAACAATCAGGCCAATCCTGCCATGCAGTCCTATGGCAATATCCCATGGGCCAATGCTGAAAGCTTCAACGCCGCTGAGAACGTCAACTCCTATCTCGTCGAAGCAGAAGGCATCTATCAGGGCTATCGCTATTACGAAACCAGATATAACGACATCATCAACGGTGTCCATAATGCCGATACCGCCAAGGCCGGAACATGGACTAAATCAGACGACTACAAGGTCGGAACCACTGACGGAACATGGAAATATGCCTCCGAGGTCACCTATCCATTCGGATATGGTCTAAGCTATACGAAATTTGAAGAGACTCTCGACAGTGTCAGCATCGACGGAGACAAGAAGACTGCCACCGTCACAGTCACGGTCAGGAACATCGGCGATGTTGCCGGAAAGAAATCCGTCCAGCTCTATGCCCAGTCTCCATACACAGACTATGACAAGAAGAACGGTGTCGAGAAATCTGCCATCCAGTTGATGGATTTTGAGAAGACAAAGACACTCAAGTCCGGTGAATCAGAGACCATCACCATGCATGTCGACATGCAGAACATCGCCTCCTATGACTACATCAATGCCAAGACCTGGATTCTCGACAATGGCACCTATACCTTTGCCTTAGGTGATGACAGCCATGACGCACTCAACAACATCCTTGCAAGTCAGGGAAAGACAACTCAGGACGGCATGGATAAGAACGGAAACAAGAATCTCACCTATAGCTGGGAATGGACGGACTTTGACACATCAACCTTCCGTTATTCCGAAACCGGCAAGGAAATCACCAATCAGCTTTCTGAAGGTGACTATTCCATGGATCTCAATTCCTTCATGCCGAACACCGTCACTTATTTCACCCGTTCCGACTGGAATGGAACCTTCCCGAAGAGCTATGCTGGATTAAGTGCCGAAGGAAGACTTTCCACGCTTCTCAAGAACGATTTCATCGAACTGAAGACATACGAGGATACCTCCGATGTCAAGTTCGGCGATACCACTTCCACCTTGACTCTTGCCGATCTCAAGGGGGTTACAGACTTTACTGATCCAAGATACGATGAACTTGCCAACAAGGTTACCGTCGATGAATTCCTCAGCTTCGCATCCAATGCCTTCCACAACATCCAGAAGATCGAATCCGTCGGATACAGCGGAAACAAGGCTGATGACGGCCCTGGCGGTTCGGATACACACGCCTTCAATGAAGGTACATATCAGGGTGTCGCATATACCGATACTGACGAAGCGCTTGTCAAGGGTAGCACCGAGTCTTATCTCGGAACCAGAGTCGCACCTTCCCCACAGAACCTCGCCTACAGCTTCAACAAGGAACTTTCCTATGAAAACGGTGAAATCATCATCGGTGAGACTTCCCTCGTCCTCAACCTTCCAATCATGATCGGTCCTGGCGGAAACCTCCACAGACACGGATACAATGGCCGTGGCGGTGAATACTATTCCGAAGATCCGGTTCTTTCCGGATATGTCGGATCCGCCGTCGTCCAGGGTGCCCAGTCCAAGGGTTGCTTAGTCAACATCAAGCATGCCGCCTTCAACGATCAGGAAACCAATCGTTCCGGTATTGCCGTCTTCATGAATGAACAGAAAGCCAGAGAACTCGAACTGAGAAACCTCAACTGCATGTTCACCGGAAAAGGCAAACCATCCAGCTTCTATGATGATGAATCAAAGAAGGATTCATATAAGCTCAGTGCCCTCGGTGTCATGACCTCCTACAACAGAATCGGTGCCGTCGCCAGCAGTGCCAACTATGCCGTACAGCAGACCATCATGAGAGATGAATGGGGCTTCACAGGCTATTCCGTCACCGACTTCACCGGTGTCAGCCTCAAGGCCGCTCCAAAGGAATCCATCCTTGCCGGTACCGTCGCCTTCTGCGGATTCGGAAAGCCAAACCTTGACTATTGGAATGCAGAAGCATTGACCAAGGACAAGAACATGGCCAATGCCATCCACACCGACATCAAGTACATCCTCTACTCCCTTGCCAACTCCAACGCCCTGAATGGTGTCAATGCCAACTTCAGAGCCTACACCATCAAACTCAACACATGGTGGAGAAGTGCCTATACCGCAGCCATCATCACCACAGCCATCCTGACCGGTGGATTTGCCGTCCTCACTGGTGTATTCACCTTCTTAAAGAAAAAGGAGATCTGATATGTCTGAGAAATTGAAAGCAAAACTCACTGTAAGGAATCTTCTTTTGGTAGGTTCCCTACTCACCGCCATCGTCGGCTTCATCATCTACATGATCACAGCCACGACTGGCTACTTCGTCAACAAGGCTCCGAATGCCATCGTTGTCGTCTTCTCCATTCTCTTCATCCTGGCAGCAATCGCCTTTGTCTGCTTCGATGAAAAAGTCGGAAAGTTCGATACCCTTGTCTTCTTCTTCCTGGCCGCCTGCATCATACTGAGTTTCGTCTTCTTTGTCCTTGACAAGGAAGAAGTCGTCGGAGAGATGATGAACCCGGTCAACCATCCACAGAAGCAGATTGATGCTGCCACAAATACCATCGTCGGTGTCGTCTTCTATGGCGTAAGCTTCATCTTCCTTGCTGTCAGTTCCTTCTTCGGCAATAAGAAAAAGGAAAAGGCAGAAGGCGAAGAATACGAAGCCGCCTAAACCATCCTATGTCTATTGGCTCCCTTGTCAAAAGGGAGCTTTTCATATACAAAAAAAGCTTCCCTGACAAAGCAAGGAAGCCATCGATTTCTGAAATTATCTGATTATGGACGTAAACCCATACCACCTTCGAGGGTGATGGTTTCTCCAGTCATGTACTTGAAGTCCGGGGTGGCAATCATGACGCAGACTCTGCCGATTTCTGTTTCGGCATCACCTAAATGACCGCATGGTGGGACATGGACGTTTGCCTTGTAAGCCTCTGGATATGCCTTCTGGAACTGTTCGAGCTGGCTTGTCCAGGCAAGAGGACAGATGACATTGACGTTGATTCCATCAGCTGCCCATTCATTGGCGGCAACTCTGCTAAGGCCACGGATACCTTCCTTTGCGGCAGCATAGGAGCACTGGCCATAATTTCCGAACAATCCTGCACCGGAAGCAAAGTTGATGACACTTCCCTTGCTCTCCTTGAGAAGAGGATAGCAGGCTCTCATATAGAAGAAGGCTGCATATAAACCGGAATATAAGGCAAGGTTGAACTGATCGAGCGTATGATCCTTAAGTGGGACCCCGCTGGCACTGGCCTGAGCGTTGTTGATGAGGACATCCAATCCACCGAAGGTCTTCTTGATTTCATCGACGACGCCCTGGACGATTTTCTCATTGTCATTCTTGTCGCTGACATCAGCCTGGAGGATGAGAACCTTGACACCATATTTGCTCTCGAGTTCCGCCTTTGCATCCTCAAGCTTCTTGACATTTCTGCCAGTGATGACGATGTTTGCGCCTTCCTTTGCATAGGCTGTGGCAATGCCATAACCGATGGAGCCGCATCTTCCGTCACTGAGTGTTGCCCTACCGGCACCAGTGATCAAAACCGTCTTACCCTTAAATAAATTCATTTAGTAATTTCTCCTTGAGGATATTATAGTTCAATTTGGGCGAAAAGAAAGTTAAACGCAACAAATTATGGAAAATAATGACTAAAAAAATATAATATTTTTCAAATGTAACCCCTTTGAACAAGAAAAATGATGTATTCAGAATGTTACAGATGTATCTCAGATCAGAAACCCAAGACACACATGCCGAAATAACAGACATACATATCCATGAGATGGTTCATGCCTTTCCGTGGAATGAAGGCCATCGACCCATTATGGAAAGAAGCTATCAGAACAATACGATAAAACCATATGCAAGCTATGAATGGCAAACCAAAGCCATTCCCGAAGAAATCATGATTCCCTATGAGATAACAAAAGGAATGCCATAAATGAAATCATGAGAATATGCCATGTCTCAAAGGCGGTTATCAATTACAGGATAAAGATAAATATAGAATAGTTTTTTTGCACCTAAAAGCCCCCATTCCGATGCGGAATGAGGGCTATGCTTATATATGGAAATCTTCTCTTTCTTCAGCTTTCACAATCTGTATTTTGCAGGTAGAGGTACCATATTTCGTCTTGGCAGTGACCTCAAGATACCCATCGACATCATCCGGTTTCACGATGGCAAGTGCTTTTCCATAATAGGCGTTAGTCTTGTTGTCAAGATAACTGCCCTTATAGTATGGACAGGCGTTTCCGAGGCCAAGAAGTTTGCCGTTCTTTACCTCAACGATTTCGATTTCGTCATTGGCAAGGCGTTTTGCGATACCATTTTCATCCGTGAACCACAGACGGATATAGGCAAGATCATGTTTGCTGTCAAGTCTTGCATTCTCCGGTAGAAGTCTGAATGTCGTCTGCTTTGAAGAGGAGGCAAGAATGCAGGATCCGAGTTCCCTGTCATTTTCATCATAGGCAATCGCCTTGAGAGTACCAGGCTGGTATTTGATCTTGAAGGTATATAATCCATCCGGATTATTGCCTTTCTTCTTCTTTCCAAGCAGTTTGTCATTAAGATAGAGGGCGACATGATGAGCCTGGGAATAGACTTCGACAAGTGTCTTCTGTCCTTCACATCCCGGGTAATCATAGGTGTAATGTGCCCAGGAGAGCTTCCAGCTGGAAGGAGAATGGCCGACGGCATGGTCCTTTGGGGAAACACAGGCCATGGAGATGATTTCCTTATGGAAGGCAGTCCTTGTATATTTCATCTCGGCACATTCGTTTCCCAGGATGTCGATACGACCTGAACCGGCAAGAAGCCATCCAGCCTTGTCATCGTAGATTTCCTGGTTTTCGGCAGCGACCCAACTACCGATTCCGGCTTCACCGATATAGTCCCATCCTGCCCAGACAAAATCACCGATGATACGGGGATATTTATGGGCAAGTTCATAAAACTTTCCACTGTCTGCACAGAATGTCTCACTGCCAAGGATGAACCTGTCAGGATACTTCTTGATATCGTGCTTATATCTCTTGATGCCGTAATTGTATCCAGCGACATCCATCTTGCCAAAAGCGCCCCTCGTCTTTCTGTCAGACTGAGGAAGGGTGGCACCGGTCTTCATGAATCCAGCACCCAATAGTCCGGCAAGCTTGTTGAAGAACTCGGAACCGACGGTCTTCTTTTTCTTTGTAGGTTTCTTCTTTGCATTTTGATCAGCCTTCTTGTCGGAATAGACACCGAATCCCCAACTGAAGAGGGCGTTGAAGAAAATATTGATGCCACAGGATACCGGTCTTGTATCATCCAGGGAATGAAGATATTTCGTCATCGTATCGACAAACTTGATACCTTTTTCCTGACTTGTCTCGGCAACCTCATTGCCTTCTGAATACATGATGACAGAGGGATGGTTATAGTCCTTGTCGACCATGTCCTTCATGTCGACCTTGTACCAATCAAGTGCAAATCCGGCATAATCATATTTCGTCTTATGGATGTACCAGCAGTCCGCATATTCATCCATGACCAACATACCGATTCTGTCACAGGCATTGAGAAGGGATCTGGACATCGGATTATGGGCAGAACGTATGGCATTGTATCCGGCTTCCTTCATAATCCTGACTTTTCTTTCGTTGCTGAAGTCATCATCGACGGCGCCTAAAAGACCATTGTCGTGATGGATGCAGGCACCATATAGGATTTCTCTTTTTCCATTGATGAGAAGGCCTTTTTCCTTGTCGAGTCTGATGGTGCGGATACCGAATGACTCCTTTGCCTCATCCTCTTCGAGTTTGATATGTGCAGTATAAAGATATGGTGTATCACAATCCCAAAGATGGAAGGATGGAATCTCCACATCCTCTTCAATGGCAGATACGGCATCATATTTCTTTGAATAGACGACATTCTTCTCCTTGTCCAGGATTTCCAATAAGGCAGAAGTCTCCTTGCTGAAACCGGCCTTGACAAGGACATGCCCTGTTTCATGATCCAAAGTCTTGATCTTGAAGGAGCGTGGAAGAATATGGGTTTCAGGAAGAATGAAAAGATGGACAGGGCGATAGATTCCTGAACCGGTATACCATCTGGAGTTCGGCTGACTGGAATTGTCGGCAACGACCTTGATGTGGTTGACACCTTCCTTCACAAAGGAAGAGACATCCACGATGAAATCCGAATATCCGTATGGACGGTAATAGCATTCCTGATCATTGATGTAGATTCTAGCCCACATGTAGATGCCTTCGAATTCGAAGTACACCTTTCCGTTTTTCAGTTCAGGAACGGTAAAATCATTTTCATAAATATACTTTCCACCACCGAAATAGGAGATGTTGGCACCACCGGGATTGTTGATGTCCCTACTTTCAGCCAACATTGCGTCATGCGGCAGAGATACCTCCGTCTTCTGCTCTTCATGACCTTCCTTATAGAACTTCCATCCTTTGTCAAGCAGCATACAAAAACCTCCTGTAGAACGAAACAAGGAGATTATAAATGAAAATAAAGGGGTTTCATAGGTTTGGTCACAAATTGCCGACAACGCGACACGATTTGTCTGTCCTGAAAAAATATTTTCATGGGTATAGCCTGGTTTATGATAAATTTGTCAAATTTTCTCATAAATCAGGCTTTGGAAAAGGAGACAAATAGACTATAATAGTCAATCAGAGGAGCAAAAGTTCATATGTTTAGACATGTTTCTGACTACCTGGACATCAATCACTCGACGGAATTTCTCGAAAGCACTTACGACAATGGTTTTCCAAACAGAATGTTCTACGAAATCATCCTTTTTGTGAAGGGTGATGTCGAGTTTCAGGTAGAAAGTGAAAAAAGGAAATTGATGAAGGGAGATATCATCTTCCTGAAACCAGGAGAGCAGCATAACATTACAGTCAACAAGGAAAAGGAATGCGAAATCTTTGAGTTGAAGTTTTCCGAGAAATTCATCGAAAAAAAGTTCATCGAAAGGATCAACAGATGCTTGCACTTCTTTCCGAACAACATATTCTTCGAATCCCTGATCACCCAGCTCGATTATTATCACAAAGCGTTCGACAGCGAGGATTTCGACTATTACTGCCGTTGCAAGATTCCGGAAATCCTTCTATTCCTCATCAAGGCAAGTGAACTCTCCGAGCCATCCAATGACGAATCAAAGCAACAGATGTTGGAAATCACAAACTACATAAAGGAGCATCTTAAAGAGGACATATCCGTATCCGACATCGCCAGACATATGAAGCTCTCGGAATCCTATGTCCGCTATATCTTCAAGGAAAACATGAAGATTCCCATCATGATGTACATCCGCTCAAAGAAAATCATTTTGGCAAGAAGCATGATCATGTCCGGAATACGCCCTGGTGACGCAGCAAAGCAACTGAACTTTGCCGATTACTCCACATTCTATCGTGCCTATACAAAAGTAACCGGTAACACGCCAAACGAGGACAGCGAAAAAAATTGCAGGTAAGGAAGCAAAATTGCAATGCTTAAAAGTCATATTTGCAATTTTAAGCGCTTTCCAAAACCTTTAAAATATAAAATCAGGCAAGACCTGATTTTTTATTCGGTCAAAAGAAAGGATAACGAGAAATGAGAAAGCAATTCCTGATGAACGAAGGCTGGGACTTCTCCATCGAAGAAGGCAAGAGCGAAATCGTCAACCTGCCACATTCCTGGAACGGAGATGATGGACAGGATGGCGGTAACGACTATCTGAGAACCATCACAACCTATAAGAAGACATTCACCAAACCGGAAATGAAGGAAGATGAGATCTGCTTCATCCAGTTCGATGGTGTCAATTCCATCTGTGATGTCATCCTCAACGGACAGGATGTCATCCATCATGTCGGAGGCTATTCCCGTTTTGCCGCTGACATCACTTCCTTCCTCAAGGACGGAGAAAACGAAATCACCGTCAAGGTCGACAACAAAGCCTACAAGGAAGTCTATCCGGACGCAGCCGACTTCACCTTCTATGGTGGCATATACCGTGACGTCAATCTCATCGTCATGAACAAGAACCACTTCAGCTACAACAAGGACTGTGCACCTCAGCTCAAGTGCACACCAAAGACGGATGGAAAGAATTCCACCCTTCTTGTCGAGTGTGACAAAGAAGGAAACGGAACCATCAGACTCGAACTGATCTCCAAGGAAGGAGAAGTCGTTTCCACGCTTGAGCCGAACAAGGAAAACAAGCTCGAAGGCATCCATCTCTGGAATGGTCTCTCTGATCCATATCTCTATACTGTCAAGGGAACCTTGGTCGATGAAAGCGGAAATGTCCTTGACGAAGTCACTCAGAAAATCGGTTTCAGATTCTTCAAGGTCGACCCAAAGCGCGGTTTCTTCCTCAACGGAAAGAAGTATCCTCTGAGAGGTGTTGCAAGACATCAGGACAGACCTCATGTCGGAAACGCCATCACAAAGAAGGACATGGAAGAAGATATGGCCCTATTGAAGGATATCGGTGCCACCACGGTCAGACTTTCCCACTATCAGCACGATCAGTATTTCTATGATCTCTGTGACGAGAACGGCCTTGTTGTCTGGGCTGAAATTCCATATATTTCCAAATACCTCAAGGACGGAAACGACAATGCAAAAAGCCAGCTCGGTGAACTCATCCATCAGTGCTATAACCATCCTAGCATCGTCTGTTGGGGCATCTCAAATGAAATAACGATGTTCCGCAAGGAATTCGGAAAGGCCTGCAGGGAAGATCATCATCACCTCAACGACTTCGCACATAAGGAAGATCCGACCCGTCTTACCACCATCGCATGTTTCTCCATGATGAACGTCTTCAACAGAATCGCGCATATCACTGACCTTGCAAGTTACAATCTCTATTGGGGATGGTATGTTCCATTCACTCCTATGACATGCTGGATTCTTGATTTCTGGCATCTCTTCTATCACAAGTCTCCTATCGGACTGAGCGAATATGGTGCAGAAGGCATGCCAAACCTCCATTCCTCCCATCCGAAGAGATTCGACAACACCGAGGAATATCAGGCAAGATATCATGAGAAGATGCTCAAGGACTTTGAAAAGAGAGACTACATCTGGGCCACTCATGTCTGGAACATGTTCGATTTCGGAAGTGACGGCAGAAACCAGGGCGGCGAAAAAGGCATCAACCACAAGGGCCTTGTCACCTTTGACAGAAAAACGAAGAAGGATGCCTATTTCATCTACAAGGCATATTGGAGCAAGGATCCATTCGTTCATATCTGTTCCAAGAGATATGTGAACAGAACGGACAAAAAGGCGACAATCAAGGTCTATTCCAACCAGAAGGAAGTCACCCTCTATGTCAATGGAAAGAAGATTTCCTCTCTCCAGGGAGATAAGATCTTCAAGTTCAGGATCAACCTTGAAAAGGAAAACGACATCAAGGTCGTCAGTGGAAGTCTTGAAGATACAGCCAAGATCATCAAGGTGGACACTCCGGACAAGTCCTACATCCTTCCAAAGGGTGGAAACAACATGTCCTGGCAGAAGTAATCGAATATACTCCGCTTTCTCTACCACCATACTTGCGATTTATCCTATACGGCGTCATAAGCTGATAATCCAGGGCTGCCCCGGAACTAAGATAAGGTCTTAGCTTCGGCAGCCCTTTTTTATTGAAAAAAATTACTTTTCAGAAATCACCAACTAGACATAAACATGATTTCGTGTTGTGTGAAACCAATCAAATTTTTCATAAAATCTATCCGTAAGTGAATTGACCTACGAAAGGAGATGGAAATGAACGCAATCGAAATACGTGGACTGACAAAATCGTTCCGTGGCATGTACGCACTGTCCGGTCTTGACATGAATGTACCAGTTGGATCCATTTATGGTTTCATCGGTGAAAACGGAAGTGGAAAATCAACTACGGAAAAGCTTATCTGTGGTCATCTTGTCAAGGACAAGGGTGAAATCAAACTGTTTGGGAAGGACTATACAGACCCCGGCATCAGAAGCAAGGTGGGAGCACTGATAGAAAGCACCGGGTGTTTTCCCTCCTCGAGCATCTATATGAATTTGAAGATGCAGGCTTTGAATCTCGGCATCAATAACATCGACGAGGAAATCCATAGGGTATTAAGTCTCGTAAGAATGGATGACAATGCAAGGCTGAAATTCAAGGAATGCTCTTTGGGAATGAAGCAGAGGGTAGGAATTGCAATGGCGCTTTTGGGAAATCCGTTGCTTCTCATATTGGATGAGCCAATCAATGGTCTTGATACAAACGGCATGAAAATCATGCGTGACATTCTTTTGGACATCACCAAGACATGCCATTGCACGGTATTGATTTCCTCCCATATCCTTGGAGAACTGGAAAAGATTGCCACGCATTACGGAATCATCCGACAGGGTAAGCTGATCCAGGAACTATCCGCCAAGGAGATGGAAGCGAGAGCCAGGACTTTTGTTTCCTTCAAGGTGGAAAGTTCGGATGATACTGTCGGATTGCTGAAGCAGAGATATGAAAAAGTATCCATCGAGAATGGATATGTCCGTGTCTATGACGAGAATGACGTCTCATCCATCGTCAGATATCTCTTGGAAAACAAAAAGACACCATTCGAGATAAAGAAGAACAAAGTCGGACTTGAGGAATATTACATAGAACTCATGTCCAGAAAGGAAAAAAGCGATGATGGAAGCAAATGAAATACATTTCGAGACACCCAGCTTTCCAAAAAGAATAAAAGAGATGCTGAGTGTCGATTTCTATCGACTTTTCCATACTCCCTTGCTCTATATCTTCCTTGCCATTGCTGCCATCATCCCAGCGATGATCGTCACCATGACAGGAAAGGAAGGTTCCACGGGAGTCTATTCCAATGTATGGGAAGCCATAGCCATATATGAACCCATCTATGTCGTGAAGGATATCGGTCAGTACGCCAACATGAACATGGTATTCATCTTCGGTGGAATCATGGTTTCCATCTTCATCGGGCATGATTACAGAAGCGGATATGTGAAGCAGCTCTTCACCACGCATCCCAAGAAACAGGATTACATGATCAGCAAGACATTGGCCTGCACCTTTTCCATCATGATGATGTGCATCACCTATCTTATGGGATCAGTCATTGCCGGATTGATCGTAAGACTGCCCTTTGACATAGATGTCGGCTCGCTTCTCTGTGCCATCATAGGGAAACTGCTGATGAGTTTTGGTTGGGCAAGTCTATATACATTCCTGAACATCATCTTCAGGAAGATGTTCGGTATCTCCATTCTTTCTTCCTTCTTCTTCGGAACTGGAATCACCATCATCGGCATGTCCGCCATATTTGGGAATTCCGCATTTCTCAACATCTTCCTCTATGGTTCTTCCGTCTATGCCTGCCTTTCAAGCAATTTCCTGACAATAATCATATGCCTTGTCGTCTCATTGGCATGGTCAGTCATATACAACCTGTTGGGAACACTTATTCTTAACAGATCAGACATCTATTAGGAGGTAAGAACATGAATGCAATCGAAATAAGGGGACTAAGAAAAAACTTCGGGAACAAACAAGCAGTCAATGGTCTTGACATGACTGTCCCATGTGGTGCCATCTACGGTTTCATAGGAGAAAACGGCAGTGGAAAATCAACAACTGAAAAAATCATATGTGGACTGATCAGCAAGAATGAGGGAAGTGTGAAAATCTATGATAGGGATCACACCGATCCCGATATCAGGGAAAGAATCGGCGTACTCATAGAACAACCCGGATGTTTCCCTTCGCTCAGCGTATGGAACAACCTCATGATCCAGGCAACAAATCTGAACATCAAGGATAAGAAGGAAGCCGTAAGAAATGTCCTGACTCTCGTAAGAATGGAAGGCACGGCTGGAAACAAGTTCAGGAACTGTTCGTTGGGTATGAAGCAGAGAATCGGCATCGCCATGGCACTGTTGGGAAATCCAAGGCTACTTGTCCTTGATGAACCGATCAATGGTCTTGATGCAGACGGCATCCGAATCATGAGGGAAGTGCTGACTGACTTATCAAGGCAAGGTGTCACAATCATCATCTCATCCCATCTCTTGGGCGAACTGGAAAAAATCGCCACACATTATGGAATCATCCGCAGAGGAAAAATGCTATTGGAAATGAGCGGAGAGGAATTCGAGCAAAAATGTCCTAAATTCATCGCACTGAAAACAGCCGACCTGAACAGAACAAAACTGGTTCTTGACGAAAAATATGACAAGGTCATCATCGACGAAAAAAAGGAAATTGTCCGCATCTATGATGAAGAAGACACCAGGAAGGTCATCGAATATCTCTATTCAAAGGATATCGTCACAGAGGAAATCACGACGGACAAGATAAGTCTTGAGGAATTCTACATCGAACTCAATCAGAAGGAGGAAGCTTGAAATGGAAACCGGCAATGATAAAAACACATTTCAGAAAAGACTGAAGAGCATGCTTGGCGTGGACATAAGAAGAATGTCGACTTCCCCACTTGTCTATCTTTTCTTCGGCATAGCCCTAATCATGCCCATTCTGATATTGGTCATGACAAAGATGAATTCAGGAACAGCAGAAAATGCAACCCAGGGATTCAATAGCGTCTGGCAGATCATCTCCACGAAAAGCGAATCGACCGGTGGGATGGACATCCTAAGCATGTGCAACATGAATATGATGTATTTCCTGATAGGAGTGTTCTGCTGCATCTTCATATCCGATGATTTCAGAAGCGGATACTGCAAGAATCTATTTACCATAAGAAGCAGGAAGACGGATTATGTGATTTCAAAGACAATCACATGCTTCCTTGCCGGAATGTTCATGATGATATTTTTCTTCGTCGGTTCTTTGCTCGGCGGAACATTTGCAAGTCTTTCCTTTGACCTTGACGGATTGACTGCAGGAAACATCATCATGTGCCTTCTTTCAAAGATATCCCTGGTCATGCTATTTGTTTCAATCTTCGTTCTGGCAAGCGTATTAGGCAAGGCAAGGCTGTGGCTTTCAATCATTGTCTCTCTTGGTTGCAGTATGCTTCTATTCATGATGCTTGGCATGATAAGCCCACTTGACTCCACCTTCCTGAATTTCATCCTGTGCCTTGTCGGTTCTCTCATCTTTGCCTGTGGATTAGGAACGGGAAGTTATTTCATCTTAAGCAAAATCAGCATAATCTGACATATCAGGCATAACCCGAAAAAGGTTATGCCTTTATCTGAAAATGAAGAAAATCTTATGAGGCACGAATAATGAAAAAGACAATCAAGATACATAAAGGGAATGAAATCGAGGAACAGGTCGTCAACTATATTCCGATACGATATATCATCGCCATTGCCATCACAATAATGGAAGTTGCTTGTATCATTGCCATCGTTGTCTGCCTTTGTGTCTTTGTGCCATATTTCTATATTTTCACCATCATCACCACAGTTGCGGTGGAAGTCGAAATCATCGCCTCAGACAACAATCCGGACTATAAGATTCCATGGATGCTCTTTGTCCTGATTCTTCCGATCATAGGATTCATGCTCTATTTCATTTTTTCTTCGAGAACCCTGAAAAAGAAGTTCGTGAAATTATTGGGACGGTTAAAGGAGAACACCTATCTCAAGAATGACAGAGAAGAGTTGAAAGCCTTAAAGGAAGAGAATGAAGTCATACACAGCCAGGCATGGATGCTTACAAAAATCTCTGACACGCACATCTTTTCCGATACGAGGACAACCTATTTCCCATCCGGTGAATCCTATTTCGAGAGCCTGAAAAAAGACCTCGAAAACGCCCATGAATTCATCTACATGGAATATTTCATCATAGAGGAAGGAGTATTCTGGAACGATATACTCGAAATTCTGAAAAGCAAAGCCCGGGAAGGACTTGACGTGAAGGTTCTATATGATGACATCGGGTGCATGAGTACTTTGCCTGGAGATTATGCAAAGACACTGAAAACCTATGGCATCGATGCTCTCCCCTTTTCAAGATTGAAGGGTCAGGCTGACAACGAATTCAACAACAGAAGCCATAGGAAGATAGCAAGCATCGATGGCATCATCGCATATACAGGTGGGATCAACATCGCTGACGAATACATCAACAGAAAGAAAAGATTTGGACACTGGAAGGATGTCGGAATCCGTCTTGAAGGAAATGCCGTCAAGGAGTTCACAAGACTCTTTCTCATCGATTTCGGAATCAACAGAAAGAAACCGATGATGATAGAAAAGAACCTCTATCCGAATCATGCGATGGCAAAAGACGGATATGTCATCCCCTTTGGTGACGGACCAAAGCCACTTTATGAGAGAAGGGTAGGCAAAAGCGTCATTCAGAACATGCTCAACTCCTCCACAAAATACATGTATATGACAACCCCTTATCTCATCATCGACAACGACCTTTGCACATCCATGGAAAATGCAGCATTGAGAGGTGTCGACGTAAGAATCATCGTTCCCCATATTCCAGACAAGAAAATCGTATTCCACATGACAAGAAGTTATTACCACAGATTGATGGATGCCGGTGTGAAGATTTATGAGTACAGACCCGGATTCATCCATGCCAAGACATATCTTTCCGATGACATGACTGCCATGGTCGGCACAATCAATCTCGATTACAGAAGTCTTGTCCATCATTTCGAGAATGGAGTATGGATGTATGGTTCCTCATGCCTGACTGAAATAAAGAAGGACATTCAGGAAACCATGGACAAATCCATTTTGGTCACCAGGGATATGCTGAAGGTGAATGTCTTCGTTCTCTTCATGAGAGCCTTCGTGAGGATATTTGCGCCATTGCTGTAAATCTGATTCATGGAACAAAAAATAGGTTTGACTCAGTGATTTCTCACGAACCAAACCTATTATTTTTTTCGATGGTGGCCCAAGGCGGAATCGGACCGCCGACACCGGCATTTTCAGTGCCGTGCTCTGCCAACTGAGCTATCGGGCCAACATATCCACTGCTTCAAAGCAGCTTTGATATTCTACCAAACCGAAATTTCATTTTCAAGTATAAAAATATCGTTTTCATGGTTTGATGGTGAAAATATGCCACGGATAACCCAAATACCCATACGGAAATCAGCTTATTTTGCTAAAATATGTTGCTATGGCATATATCATCTGTCTATCCGTTCATGACATCGTGGATGTTCTCCTGAGACGTGGTCATATAGACACACGCATCTTTAACCAATCCTCGATGCAGGAAGGAACAAGACTGCACGCCCTCTATCAGAAGGAACAGCAGGACGGATATATTGCCGAATATTCCCTAAGTCACAAATTCCATCAGGAAGAGTACACCTACATCGTATCCGGAAAAGCAGATGGCGTACTCATCAATCCGGATGACAAAAAGGACGTCACCGTCGAGGAAATCAAGACAACCGTCGCCGACCTTGATGAATTCATCAAAGATCATGGTGAGTGGCATCTAGGACAGGCCATGTTCTATGGCTATATGATTGCAAAGGAAAGAAATCTATCTTCCGTCACAATATTGATGACCTATCTTAAGCAGCAGAACTACCATGAGTCAAAGCAAATAAGACAGGTCTACACCTTCGAAGAACTCGAAAGGTTTGTCGAGGACTTGATTCTGAGATATACGAGATATCAGAAGAAGCTTCAGAAATTCAAGAAAATCAGGGATCAGTCCTGCATCGGCCTCAAGTTTCCTTTCGGCACCTATAGGAAAGGCCAGGAAGAGATGGTGAGACTCGTAAGTGAGACAGCCGAGAAGAAAGACATTGCCTTTGTCGAGGCACCCACCGGAATCGGAAAGACGATATCCGTCTTATATCCGCTCATTTCCCGTTTCGGAGAATCCAAGCAGGACAGGATTTTCTATCTGACCAGCAAGAATGCCATAAAAAGAGTGGCGATGAGCACACTTTCCCTTTTTGAGGCAATGGGAACCAAATGCAAGTCCATCGAATTCACGGCGAGGGAAAACATATGCTTCAATGACAAAAAGGGGCATTGCAATCCTGATGAATGTCCGTTTGCGAGACACTACTATGACAAGCTCATGGACACCATCTTCGATTCCCTGGAACTTTTTGACACCTTCGACAGGCAAGTCATCAAGGACATCTGCTATAAGAGGGAAATGTGTCCATTTGAATTTCAGATGGATCTCTCAAGGCACTGCGACTGCATCGTATGCGATTATTCCTATGTCTTCGATTTCCATGACAGACTTGAACTGAGCCAAGGTTCGATAACCAAGACACATTCCACTCTTCTGGTGGATGAATGTCACAACCTTCCCGAAAGAGTCCGGGACATGTATTCTCTGGAGCTTTTCGTCAAATCCTTCGAGGAGGTTCTGCCATCGTTAGGCATAAATGAATTTTCCTCCCTGAAGAATGAAGTCAGAAGAATGATTTCCGATATCCAATCCATCTATGTGGATTACGACGATGTCGAAGCGAGACGGAATCATGTATATGTGCTTGAAAAGATACCGGATAGTCTACTTTCCGACATGGATGACTTCATCGTGGACATGAAAGCCATACTGAAGAAACATGCATTGCTCGTCGACGAATATCTTCTCAACTTCTTCTACGACATCAACAGTTTCCACACTCTTGCCGAAATGGCAGATGATGAGGAAAGAGAAGGCGAATTTCTTTTCTATGTCTCACTTTACAGAGACAACAGAATCCAGTCAATCAAGATTGCCAACCTCGACAGTCGAAAAACCATCCGGGAATGCACATCCTTTTTTGAATCCGCCATCTTCTTTTCAGCCACCTTATCCCCGAAGGAATATTACATAGACCTTTTGGGAGGAAGCATGAATGATGCACATCTGTTTCTTCCTTCACCCTTCAGTATGGAGAACAGGAGGGTTTTCATAGATACGCGCCTCTCCTTAAGATTCCAGGACAGGGACCAGACACTCTACCAGGTCTATTCCTTATGTCGGAATGCAATCATGATGAAGAAGGGAAACTATTTCATTTTCTGCCCGAGTTTCGAATATCTCGACAGAATATATTCCTTCCTGCTTCAGGAACCGATTGATGAGGCTGACATCTACATCCAGCAAAGAAGCATGACGGAAGCAGAGCGAGATGAATTCCTCGACCATTTCTCCTCAGACAACGAAAGAACGGCAATCGGTCTTCTTGTCCTCGGCGGTGTCTTCTCCGAAGGCATCGACCTCTTGGGAGACAGGCTCATCGGTGCTATCATAATTTCAGCCGGAATTCCTCAGGTCGGTTTTGAAAGAAATCACATAAAGGAATATTTCGACAAGGACGATGAAGACAGGAAAAAAGGGTTCATCTATGCATACACCTATCCTGGAATCAACAAAATCCTTCAGGCAGGTGGCAGAGTCATCCGTTCCGAGGAAGACAGGGGATTCATCATCTACATCGATTCAAGATTCTCTCATAAGACATACCAGGACATATTCAGGGAAATATATCCTGATGCCATAAAAGTCATATCACCATCACAGGTGAAAGCCGAACTCAGGAAATTCCATAAGGAGCCAACAGAAAAATGAAATATAATCAGGACCACATCAGAAACTTCTGTGTCGTTGCCCACATCGACCATGGAAAGTCAACACTCTGTGACCGAATACTCGAAAAGACCGGAGCTGTCGAAAAAAGAGACCTGCAGCCACAGCTTTTGGATGACATGGCCATCGAAAGGGAAAGAGGCATTACCATCAAGCTCAATGCTGTCAGCGTAAACTATACCGCCAAGAACGGTGAGTCCTATCTTTTCAACCTGATCGATACTCCAGGCCATGTCGATTTCACCTATGAAGTCAGCAGATCCCTGAGCGCATGCGAAGGTGCCATATTGATTGTCGATGCAACACAGGGCGTCCAAGCACAGACATTGGCAAACGGATACCTTGCAATAGACAATGGATTAAGCATCCTTCCAGTCGTCAACAAAGTCGATTTACCTAGCGCAAACGTGGAAAGATGTCAGCTCGAACTGATCGACACCCTCGACATCGACCCGGATAAGGTCATCAGCGTATCCGCAAAGACCGGTATCGGCATCGAAGACCTTCTCGAACATATCGTAAATGATCTTCCCGCTCCCAAGGGGGATGAAAACGCTCCGCTCAAGGCACTCATCTTCGACTCCAAGTTCGATTCCTACAGAGGTGTCGTCGTTCTCATCAGAATCGTCGAAGGATGTGTCAAGGTCGGTGACCAGATCAGATTCATGCAGAGTGGAGATGTCTATCAGGTCACAGAGCTTGGCATCCGTACTCCAAAGGAACAGAAAAAGGATTTCCTTTCCGCCGGCGAGGTCGGCTACCTTTGTGCATCCATCAAGAACATCAAGGATGTCCAGGTCGGTGATACGATAACCTCCAACCTGAATCCGGCAAGTGAACCGATGCATGGTTTCAGAAAGACCCAGCCGATGGTCTTTGCCGGTCTATATCCAAGTGACAACAAGGATTTCGAAAACCTTCATGCCGCATTGGACAAATTATCCCTGAATGATGCCGCATTGGTCTATGAACCTGAAACTTCCATTGCCTTAGGTTCCGGATTCCGCTGTGGTTTCTTGGGACTTCTTCACATGGAAGTCGTCCAGGAAAGACTCGAGGACGAATTCGATCTCGATATCATGTGCACTGCCCCATCCGTTGTCTATGAAGTCAAATACACGGATGGAAAAACAGAGATGATCCAGAACCCTGCTGATTTTCCAAAGGACAAGACGAAGGTCAAGGAAACCAGTGAACCTTTTGCCGATGTCAACATCATGGTTCCGAAGGATTTCGTCGGAAATGTCATGACGCTCTGTCAGAACAGACGTGGCATCTATGATGTCATGAACTACATAGACGAGACAAGAGTCACCTTGAAATACAAGATGCCATTAAGTGAAATCGTCTTCGACTTCTTTGACAGGCTCAAATCCGTTTCCCAAGGATATGCCTCCCTCGACTATGAACTGATCGGATATGAGGTCAGCGATGTCGTCAGGATGGATATCCTCCTCAACGGAGACCCTGTCGACGCCCTCACGACCATTGTCTTCTCCGGCAGTGCCTACAGAAGAGGAAGAGCCGTCGTCGACAAACTCAAGGATGTCATCCCTAAGCAGCAGTTTGAGATTCCCGTCCAGGCCTGTCTCGGTTCGAAGATCATCGCCAGAAGCGACATCAAGGCAGTAAGGAAAGACGTCCTTGCAAAGTGTTATGGCGGCGACATCTCCAGAAAGAAGAAGCTTTTGGAAAAGCAGAAGAAGGGAAAGAAGAGAATGAAGGAATTCGGAAAGGTCCAGGTACCTCAGGAAGCCTTCATTGCCATGCTAACGGTTGATGATACGGCACAGTAATTAGTAAAAACAGTCAATCATGCAGGCTTAAAAAAGCTAATTTGAGGTTGTGTCAGTCATTTGCCGGACTGAATAACGCAGGGAGAAGGAAATCACAGCCAAAGTAAGTCCTTTTCTCAATGGTTTTTTC
>CAVJFW010000014.1:0-38553 GCA_963648975.1 bacterium
GCTTCAAGCGCTGCTGCTACCGGTTTTGTTAGTGGAACAGCATCCACTGATGTCACACAATACGCTGCCGTTGCTGGAACTGGAAAAACTGCGAATAAAGTAAATGTTTTTGGTTCTGATAATAGTCAAACATGGACTGACGCAAATCATGCCGTTGTCTCAACAACCGCTGTTGCAGCCGCAAGAGCTGATTACCTTGGTACAACTTCCGTTGATGCAACTGTTTCAAGTCTTGACGTTGTTTTCACCGCTTGGTTTGAAGGACTCGATTCTTCTACTAATATCGCTGATATCACCGGACTTGCAAATATGAATGTTACTTTAGGCTTCTATGCTCGTGCAGTTGAAAGTAGTAACTAATCGATAATCTTGCGATTCAAATTTAACCTTTGAAAATCATAGGAGATTCCTTCTCGTCCAAGGAGGAATCTCCTATTTGTTTGCTAATCCAATCCCGGTTTTATAACTTTCTTACAAGAACTGATTATGAATTTTCAATAGGGGTTCATAACCAGGGGAAGTCCATGCGAAATGGGAATGTTCGTAGTCGATATAAGCATGTTCTTCCAAACCTTTGACTCTCTCAGGAATGAGGGAGTCTTTTCATATGATTTATTCCCTGAAGGAACTGTTGAGAGAAAAAACGTTATCCAAGATCATCATCAACGACATCACAAAAAATGTGACATCAACAGATAGACTTTCTATTACCGTTTAGAGGACATCGTCAATCTTGTGGAGTAGATCTGCTTTGAAGAACAAGGACGACTATGAGAACTGGATAGATGGATTCTTATCCATCTTCCGTTTTCTTGAGGATGACAAGGTGTTCATCACCGATATCCATATGTATGTCTTTGTGACTATCATTTTGGAATGGCAGAAATTAAGTCTGATAAGTCGCATGATTTATCATATGGTATCGATGAAGATATATCGAAAGCATGAAAAAAGGATGTCAGACCATTGAGTCATGACATCCATGAATGATTTCTCTTCCCGTATTTTCTTCAGCTCAGAAACTGAAGGCGATGAAGGCAATCAGACTCTTGCTAGAGAAAGTGATGCCTGTATAGATTGTTAGAAGTCATTCTCTATCCTGTCATGTATCCAAGCTATCTTTGCAAATGCTTTGAAAGTCAATCTTTCATCTTGGATAAGCGTAAAACTTATGTGTCATAAAATATCAGAATATATCGAAGATTATTTGACAGGTGATGAAGAAAAATATTATGCATTGATGGAGCAAGACAGGCAGGCAAGTCATACTGAAATCAATATGGCTGATGATAGGGTTGGTGATAAATTTTTTGCTAATGTTTGTTACCGGATGTTTCCTCCTTCACACATGAATGTTGTAAGTATCGATGTATATGATGTATCGAATCAAACGGAGGATTGAGATGCATGAATTCCGTTTCTTTTTATATCTAAATATAAGATTTTGGACTCTTTTTGTGAAAATGAATTGTTATTGTGCTGTTGTCTATTATTAGGTTGGTGTATAATAATTTGACTTTAGTTATTTAGGGAGTCACTAACATATGCAGAAAAAAGAAAAAAAGATAGATTCCAGAATCATCCGTTCCAAAAGAGATCTTGCCAATGCCTTGGAAGAACTGTTGCAGGAAAAGAACCTCGATGACATCTCCATCACGGAGATCACCGATAGGGCCATGGTCAGCAAGAACACCTTCTACAACAACTTCACCGACAAGGGAGACCTTCTGAACTTCCTGTTCGGAAGATATTCCGAAATGGTGGAGACACAGATGGATAAGGCGATTGAGGAAAATGCCGGAGACAAAGAAAAAGCCTTGCATGAATGCTGTAGCATCATCGTCCATTTCTTCTATGGATCAAAGCTTTCCTTTGAGAGAATCGTGAAGAACGACAAGTCCAGGACACTCTATTGGTCCATGAACGACTTCATCAAGGAAATCGTCAAGAAGCTGATCACCAAATACTCTCTCTTCACTGACAAGACCATTCCGACCAATCTTCTCGGATATATCTATTCCGGTGCGTTTTCCAACATGATCTACTATATGTATTCCGAAGCAACGAAGATTTCCGAGGATGATTGCATCAAATATCTCAACGCCATACTCGGGAAACAGATTTTCTGATTGTAACCGCTTACTGAAATATTCGTATGGATTAAGATGGACTTCTCTGTTGATTTTCCGTCTGATATGCATAAACTAGTAGGCATAAGCGTCGATGAGGAAGAGTATCCTGCATGAGACTCATAGAGAGTTCTGGACGGTGGAAGCAGAACAGTTGTCAACAGGTGAACATGGCCTCTGAGCTGAATGGTGAAACATAGTAGCCATCTCCGGGTATGCCCGTAACAGCAAATGAGTTTAGACGATTGAACTCTCCAAGATGAATCAGGTGACTGGTTCATGAATTAAGGTGGTACCACGGGTAATTCATATCCCGTCCTTATGCAACATTGATATGTTTACATGAGGACGGGATTTTTTTCGTCCGGAAAGGAGCACCATGTCATTATTGGAAATCAGGCATCTGAACAAGTCCTATGACGGAAACAAGGTTCTGAATGACATTTCCCTGAATGTCGAAAAGGGAGATATCTATGGAATTCTCGGTCTATCCGGAGCCGGCAAGTCCACACTTGTCAGATGCATCAATTCATTGGAGGATTTCGACAGCGGGGAAATCATATATGACGGCCATGTTCTCTGCTCACCGCATAACCCGATCAGGCGTGAGGAAAGAAGAAAGATAGGAATGATCTTCCAGTCCTTCAACCTTCTTCAGCAGAAGACGGTATTGGACAATGTCCTTCTGGGGCTGAAAATCAACCATGTCGACAGAAAGGAAAGGCTTGGCATGGCTCTCGAGGCTCTACGAAGAGTCGGACTTGAGGATAAGAAGGATTCCTATCCGAGTCAGCTCTCCGGTGGTCAGCAGCAGAGAGTCGCCATCGCCAGAGTCCTCGCCCTGAAGCCGGAAGTCCTTCTCTCAGATGAGGCGACATCCGCTCTCGACAACGAGAACACCATGTCGATCCTCGCCCTTCTGAAATCCCTCAACGAGGAATATGGTCTGACGATATTGATGATCTCCCATCAGATGAATGTCATCGAGAACATCTGCAACAAAGTCGCCATCATCGACCATAGCAACATCATCGAGCAGGGAAACATGTCGGATGTGTTCCTGAATCCGAAATCCGATGTCACAAGAAAGCTTGTCTATTCCAACAAGGTATCCACCGTGTTGGACAATAATAACCTGATAAGAATCCTGTTTGACGGAAACGTCGATGAACCGTTGATCTCGAACATCGTCAGTGAATGCAACATCGCCGTCTCCATCGTCTACGCTTCAACTCAGGTCGTTGATGGCATGGCCTATGGTCAGACCATCATCAAGTCGCCTAAGGAAGAAGCGGATAGGGAAAAGCTGAAGAAATACCTGACGCTGAAGAATGTCCGGTTCGAGGAGGTGAAAAATGCAGATTGATTTTTGGAAAGTGACGTATGAAACATTATTGATGACCCTCATCTCCACACTCCTTGCCTATCTGATCGGCCTTCCATTGGGTGTCATTCTCAAAATGACAGGCAAAAACGGATTAAAGGAAAATAAAGTAGTAAACACAGTACTTGGTGTATTCGTGAACTTCCTAAGAAGTGTTCCGTGTCTTATCCTGACCGTCATTCTTCTTCCTTTGACAAGAACTTTGCTGGGAAGAGGGACCGGCACATGGTACACCATGATTATCCCACTGTTCTTTGCGACCTTCGCCTTCGTCGCCAGAAATGTCGAACAATCCCTTCAGGATGTCGACAATGGAGCCGTCGAAGCAGCAAAGTCACTCGGTGCATCAAACTTCCAGATCATCAGGAATGTCCTCATCCCTGAGGCGAGAAGCTCACTCATCCTTGGCGTTGCCATCACCGTCGTCAACGTTCTTGGCTATACTTCATTTGCCTACAACATCGGTGCCGGAGGTCTCATCAGTGAAATCTGGTCATACTACACAAGACATACCTCCGACTTCCTTTCCAGCTACATGTTCTGGATATTGATCGTCATCGTCGTCGTTTTGGTCGAAGTCGTCCAGGAACTCGGTCTGTTCCTGGCAAAGAAATTGGATAAAAGAAAACATTGATAAAAAAGGAGAATCCAAATATGAAAAAACTTACAACTTTGATTTTCGTCGCCTCTCTGCTTCCACTTGTAGGATGCAACTCCAACTCTGAAAAGAAGATCACCGTCGCCGCCAGCGAGATTCCACATGCCGAAGTCCTGAACAATGCCGTCAAGCCGATCCTCGAGAAGAAGGGCTATACCCTTGAGGTCAAGGTCCTTGACTGGACATTGCAGAATGATGCCGTATATAACGGTGAGTACGATGCCAACTATTTCCAGCATAGACCTTATCTCCAGCAATATGATTCTGGTCTGACGACATATTCCACCACCTATACCTATACCAAGGTGTTCCCGGCTGCCACGGTCCATTTCGAACCGCTCAGAATCTATCCTGGAAAGAAGACGGCCGGTGAATTTTCCAACAGCAAGACCACAGCCACATATGAGATCTGCAATGATGTCTCCAATGAGATCAGAGCCCTGGAACTTTTGAAGAAGGCAGGCGTCATCTCTTCCTATGAGACGGACAAGGACGGAAACCCGATCAATCTTCCAAGCAACATCCATCCGATCGATGAAAGCCTTCTTGTCTCCTCTCTTGGTGATTATGATTATGCCGTCCTTCCGACCAACAGTGCCTTGACCGGAAAACTTACTGCCGATACCACTCTTCCGGTCGAATCCGACGAAGTCAAGGATAGGAATGCCAATGTCCTGGCCGCCAATGTGAAGAAATACAAGGATGACTCTACCTACAAGACAAAGATAGATGTTCTTGTCGATGCCATCCTCAGCAAGGATGTCTCCGATTTCATTCAGAAGCAGTATCAGGGTGTCATCTCCGTTGCCCAGGAAGATCTAAGATAAAACCATGGGGCCGCCAGTATTGGTGGCTCCATTTCTTTTGCAGGATTCCCCATTTCATGAGGGTGTTTGACACCTCATGGTATCTTTTTGGTGACTATGATACTAATTAGTGCGTACTTCACAGCAAAACAGTTTTCATTTAACTTATTTGCGTAGTGGTGGAAAGATTGCGCAAAACCATCATTGCATGAAAGGATAAAAGGAGAATACCGAAATGAAAATCTTAATTGTTGCCTCAAATGGAAAAGTTGGAAGTCTTGTCGTCAGGGAAGCACTGAATCAGGGATTGGATGTCACCGGACTTGGACGTGGCGAAAACATGACAGGTGTGAAAAACTATATTCAAAAGGATGTCTTCTCTCTGACAAGACAGGAAGTCGAAGGATTTGATGCTGTCGTTGATTGTGTCGGAGGTTGGACGGAAGACACGATTCCGAATATATCAAAGACCATGAAGCATCTTGCTGATCTCTTGGCTGGGATATCCACCAAGCTTTATGTCGTCGGAGGAGCAGGTTCTCTTTTCGTCAATGAGGAAAGAACCATGACAGTGGACATGGGAAAGGATTTCCCGGATTCATGGAAGCCGCTTTCCATGTCACATGGTGATGGACTGAAGTATCTCAGGGAAAAGAAAGACCTGAATTGGGTTTATGTCTCTCCTGCCTGCAATTTCGTTGCCGACGGAAATAGAACCGGTACATATCAGATTGGCGGTGAGAATCTGATTCTGAATGAGAAGGGCTTAAGTGAAATCTCCTATGCCGATTATGCATTGGCATTGGTCGATATCATCATATCCGACAAATTCAACAGGGAAAGAATCAGTCTCAATTCCAAATAATGGTTTCTTTTTGTATACTATATAAGATTTAGAAACCATAGGAGGCGACCATGATCGATTATGACAATCTGCCAAAATGCCCTGTACAGACATGCCTGAATTTCATTTCTGACAAGTGGAAAATCCTCATTCTGAGAGATCTCATGACTGGGACAAAAAGATTCAGTGAACTCAAGCGTTCACTGTCTCCTGTCACTCAAAAGATGCTGACTCAGCAACTCAGGGAAATGGAAGAGGATGGCATAGTCACCAGGAAGGTATATGCCTGTGTCCCTCCAAAGGTTGAATATTCTCTCACGGAATTGGGAATATCCTTGTCCCCAGTCATCGATGCCATGAAGAACTGGGGTGAAAGATTTAAGCAAGAATTGGAAAAACATGAATGATTTGATTTGGTGTATAGATTATCTTGAAAAATACAATGGATTGAATTTGAACCTCACATATGACTTTCAGACATTCAGGGCGTTGATGAACATAACAATGCCCGAAGGGTTGTCGGAAGAATATTATGAACGTCAGGACAATATCCTGAAAAAAGAAATCTCGGATGACAAAATTCTGGATTCAGAGACATTGGAGTATCGGAACAACATATCCGTCCATCAAGGAGATATTGTCCTTTTGAGATGTGATGCCATCGTCAATGCCTGCAATGAAAAACTGCTTGGCTGTTTTCATCCCTTGCACAACTGTGTTGACAACATCATCCATTCCTATGCCGGCCTTCAGGTTCGACGTGATCTGATGGCTGTCATGACCAGTCAGGGACATGACGAAGAAAACGGAAGATGCAAGGTGACTTCAGGATATAACCTGAAGGCAGGGCATATCTTTCATACCGTTGGCCCCAAGATTGGAATGACGATATCAACGGTGGATAGGATTGATCTTTCGAACTGTTATCTTTCCTGCATGAAGGCGGCATCTGACTTGGGACTGAAATCGATTGCCTTTCCGTGCATTTCCACTGGAATCTATGGCTTTGACCAGAAAGAGGCTTCCCTGATTGCATATGGTACGGTCAGTGAATTTCTCAGAACGGCCAAATCCGACATCAAGGTAATCTTTGTCACATTCAAGGAAAAAGATTACATGCTTTACAGGAAAATATGGGATAAACCCACGATGTGTCATGGCATGCTCAAAGAAAAAATGGGTGGTGAAAAATGATGATCGGACAATGGATCGACGAAAATGAATATATCGTGATTGGTGCCGGTGCCGGACTCAGTGCGGCAGCCGGATTTGAGTACGGTGGAATGACCTTCATGGAGAATTTCAAGTATATGCATGACCTATATGGATATAGAGATATGTATACTGCCGGATTCCATCCTTTTGATTCGCTTGAAGAATTTTGGGGATACTGGTCAAAATTCATCTATTTGAACCGATATAAGGAGAAGAAGGCAAAGAGCCTCTATGAAAGATTGTTTGAGCTCGTGAAGGACAAGGATTATTTTGTGATCACGACCAATGTCGACCACCAGTTCCAAAAAGCTGGATTTGACAAAGACAGACTGTTTTACATGCAGGGAGATTACGGGCTTTTCCAATGTAGTGATGCCTGTCATCAGAAGACCTATGACAATGAACGTCAAATCCTTGACATGATGAGTCATATTCATGAGCATCGTATTCCCACATCGCTGATTCCGAAATGCCCCGTGTGTGGAAAACCGATGACCACGAATTTAAGATGTGATGATTACTTTGTTGAGGACGAAGGTTGGCATATGGCAAAAAGAAGGTACGATTCCTTTCAGGAAAAAACCAGAAACAAAAAGGTTCTCTATCTTGAACTCGGAGTCGGATATTCCACTCCGGTATGGATCAAGTATCCGTTCATCAGGAATACCTATCTCAATAAGAATGCGACATATGTCGTCATTGACAAAGGATATGTTGATGTTCCTTCCCAAATAGAGAAACAGACTCATGTCCTGAATGGTGACATAAGCCAGTATATCTAGCTTGCCTAAGCTCAATTGGTAAACCATTGGATTTCATTTTGATGAAAAAATGATTCCATTGCCGAATTCATGATGGAATTCAGGAAACGTATTTCAAGGCGATGATCATGATTCATCGCTTTTTTACCATATATTCCATCATTTATAGTAAAATATACGGGTTATGAAAGAAAAAGTATTGATATCAGCATGTCTCATCGGGGAAAACTGTCGATATGACGGCACGAACAAGCTAGAGAAGAATCTTCTGAAATTGGCCAAATATTACGATCTGATTCCCATCTGCCCGGAAGTCAGCGGTGGACTCAAGACACCCAGACATCCAAGTGAGATAAAGGACGGCAAGGTCTACAACCTCAAGGGCAGGGATGTCACGGATCAATATCATGACGGAGCATATTGGGCCCTTAGCATCATCAGGCTTTATCATATCCGTCTTGCCATCATGAAGGAAGATTCCCCAAGCTGTGGCGTTCATCAGATCTATGATGGCTCCTTCACCGGAAAGAAGATAGATGGTCAGGGAATCACGACAAAAAGACTTGTCGAGAACCATGTCAAGGTAATCAATGAGAAGGAAGCACTTGAGCTTCTTTCCACACTCGAGAAAAAACAGGATACGTCAAAGAATTAATCGTTCTTTGACGTTTTTAGGAGGAAGAGAACATGAAGACATTCAACATCGCCGGAATCGAAGTGAAGAATCGCTATGTCATGGCTCCGCTTGCCGGGTATACGGACTATTCCATGAGAAAACTGTGTTCTGACTATGGAGCTGGTCTGGTATATACGGAAATGGAATCCTGTGAATCCCTATATTACAATTCCAAGGCGACCAAACAGGATCTTGAAGATACTCATCTTGACAGGAAGAATTCGGATGCAAGACTGGCCCTTCAGATTTTCGGTGGAAAGAAGGATATCATATTAAAATCCATTCCGATGTTCGAGCAGCTCGGAGAATATGATTTTCTCGATTTCAACTGTGGATGTCCTGTCCCCAAGGTCATCAGGCAGAATGCGGGGTCGAGCTGGCTGAACAGGCCGGACGAACTCGTTGACCTGATGAAGGAAATCGTCAGGATTTCCTCAAAACCGGTCATCATCAAGATACGTATCGGATTTGACAAGGTCATCGATATCGTTTCCTTATGTAAAAGGCTTGAGGAAGTCGGCGTCAAGGCCATAGCTGTCCATGGAAGAACGAGAAACGAGATGTTCTCAGGTCCTGTCCATTATGATGTCATAAGAGAAATAAAAAGGAATGTGCATGTCCCCGTCATCGCAAATGGTCTGGTTGACAGCACCAACTTCGAGGATGTCCTGTCCAAGACGGAAGCGGATGCTGTCATGGTCGGTCAAAAGGCCATCGGATATCCGAAAATCTTCGAAAACATGGTTAGAATCGAAAATGGTCTTCCTGTCAACGAGGATTCCCTGCAAAGACAGATATCTGACCTGAAGAAACAGATTGAGCTGATTTATCAGATAAAAGATGAAAGACAGGCCTCCGGAATCATGCGCAGTGTTGCTGTCCATTACATGAAAGGATTCGACAACGTGAAGAAATACCGCACTCAGCTTGTGCACTGTGAAAGTCAGAAAGATTACTTCGATACCCTTGCAAATATACAAAATGAGCAAATTAATGCGTAAAAGTCTATATTTTGCTCATTTAAGAGTGTAGAATATACGGGATTTAAATTGGAGCGTGTGATATGGGACAAAAATCAAGAGATGAAGAAATCCTGAGAATTCTCGAAGAGAGCCCAAGCCAGTTCGTATCCGTCGAATCCCTGGCCGAATTCTTCAAGACCAGCGAATCCACCATTCGCCGTGATCTTCAGAGAATGGGACAGGAACATAGGCTGTTACGTGTCCATGGCGGCGCGGCAAGTCTTCATTTTTCGGGAAATTTCAAGTTCGACAGAGTCGACAAGGAGTATCTCGAAAGAGAAAGATCCGAACCAGAAATAAAGAAGACCATCGCCAAAAGGGCAGCTCAGTTCATCAAGGATGGGTCCTGTGTCTACATGGACGCTTCCACTACCGTCGCCAGCATGATTTCCTTCCTGCCTCAGACGAAAAACACCTATTATGTCACCAATTCCCCATTATTGGCCCAGAAACTGGCCGAAAGAGGACTACCATGCTATGTCACCGGCGGTGAACTGAAGATTTCCACCAATGCCTTCATCGGAAGCTATGCCCTGGATTTCCTCAAGCGCTTCAACTTCGATGTCGGTTTCTTCGGAACCAACGGCATACATCCTCAGGCGAAGTTCACCACACCGGATCCTCAGGAATGTGCCATCAAGTCGACGGTCATCACCAAATGCTATTCCGTATATATTCTTGCCGACAACACGAAATTCGACAACATCGCAACTGCCACATTCTGTGACTTTGCCAGACCGATTCTCATCACAGACCATTGTGACGACAAATACAGGTCGCTCATCAAGACCATCGAGGTCAACCCCGTAGTGAAGAAATAAAAGGAGAATCCAAACATGATTTACACTTTGACTGTAGCTCCGGCTATCGACTATTCCCTCTCCATGGGTGACAACCCGATCAAGATCGATGGTGTCAACCGTCCGAGAAATGATGGCTTCTCCCTTGGTGGAAAAGGTATCACCGTCTCCATGATGCTGAAAAACCTCAAGCTTGATTCCGTTCCGGTCATTGCCGTAGGTGGCAAGGTCGGAAACGACATCAAGGAACTTGTTGATCAGGACTTTGATAAGGCCGTCTATCTTCCGACTGACGGAGATTCCAGAATCGATGTCGTCATCACTGGTTCCATCCATGATCTCAGATTCGATCCATCCGCTCCGAAGATCTCCAAGGCTGGCCTTGACAAGATGTTCGACTTCTTCAGACAGAACCTGAAGAAGGGAGACATCGTCATCCTTTCCGGTTCCCTGGGCCAGGAAAGCAAGGATCTCTATCAGGTCCTGATGAGAGACTACATCAATCCAGTCGGTGCCATCACCGTTCTCGATACCATCGGCAAATGTCTTACCAATGCCCTCAACGAGCATCCGTTCATGATCAAGCCGAACGAAGAGGAACTTGCCGAACTTGTCGGCAGGGAAATAAAGAATGATGAGGACATCCTTCTCGGTGGTGAGGAGATGAAGCTCAAGGGTCCAAAGACCGTTCTTGTCACCTTAGGCAAGCGCGGTGCATATTATTTTGCTGAAGATGGACATGTCTATCACTGCTCCAACGCCCACGGAACACAGGTTTCCGCAGTCGGTGCCGGTGATTCCTCCATCGCCGGTTTCATCAAGGGACTTGCCGAAGGAAAGAGCATCGAGGAAAGATTGATGTATTCCATGGCTGCCGGTGGTGCCACTGCATTCAGCGAACACCTCGGTTCCTATGACCTCTGGGAATCACTTCTTCCGCAGATTGTCGTCACCCAGGTCAAATAAGAACGAAACAAACAAAAATCATACTGCGTCATTTCCGCAGTATGATTTTTTTATCTTGTTTTTCAGTCAATCACGATGCTATAGGTGAAAACAGTTTCCTCGTTTGGTCTGAGGATGTTGATTTCCTTCTTGTTCTTCAGCTCCGTATCTGAGTCAAGATAGTCTGGAACTCCATTCCATGGTTCGATGGCGATGAAGTTTCCGTAGCTGTTTCCTGACCAGAGGGCCAGGAATCTTCCATCCTTCTTTTTCAGTGTCAGGGATGAACCATCCAGCTTGTGGAGTGTGACTTCGTCGATGTCTTGTCCCTTGAAGATATAGGTGTTGATGTGACGGAACATCTCCTTGCTCAGGGATATCTTATCTGTCGTCCTATATTCTTCCTCGCCGGTGTTGAAGGAACAGGTCTCTTCCTGGGTGATGCGGACAAGTTTTGTCTTACGTGGGAAGGTGATGTAGTTTCCGGAAATGTCGAATTCATCGATTCTTTCGACACCGGGAAGCATGAATGCCGGATGGCCACCGATCATGTAAGGCATATCCACGTCAGAAAGATTCTTCAGATGATAGGTGACAATCAGTTCTCTTCCGTCAAGCCTATATGTGGAAGAAGCCTCGAAGCGGAACGGATATTGCTTCAGGGTCTCCTCATCGGAAGAAAAGAAGACGGAACAGCTATCTCCATTCTCCTCTCCTTTTCCTTCCATGTATCTGACAAGTCCGTGGTTCTTCAGATGGTATTCCTTTCCTTCGACGGTATAGGTCTGGTTCTGGATTCTTGCGATGAACGGGAAGATGAAGACATCCTGACCCTGCCAGGATTCCTTTCTTGGCTGATAAAGAAGTTCCTTGTTCCTCTTTTTGTCATGGATGGAAGTCAAGCTTCCGCCCTTGAGGTTGACTTCGACTTTCAGGTATTCGTTTTCTATCGTTGGCATTTTCAGTGTCCTTTCCTTTTCAGTTCCGTCTTCAATGTCTCATAGTCCATATATTGTACGTCACTTTTCATTTCCGGAAGCATCGGCTTGTGAATAGTATCATATATCAATGCGACATCTGCTTCCATTGGATTTCTGGTGATGATTATGCCATGTGCTTCCATGGATTCCTTGCTCTTGAGGAAGAAGTCTATTTCCTCATAGAGCAATCCATATTCTATGAAGAAAGTTTTTTTGTAGAGCTTCGGATTGAACAGATTCATGTTGAAAGGCTGATGCGGTGAATCAAAGAACTGATGGATCTTTTCCAGATGCTTTTTCTTGATCAGCTTCTGTTTCTTTCTTGTCTCCTGCTCTTCGAGAAATCTTTCTGTTTCATTGAGTGCGGATGGATATTTGTTTATCGCATCCATGACGTTTATGTTTTCCGTTTCAATAATGCTGTGGAAAACTTCCATCGTCATCAGTGCATCATCATCGCTTCTATGGTAGGTGTAGGCTTCGAGATGATATTCCTCAATCAGTGAATCCAGTCCGCTGATATCCTTTCTTTTATGGATGAGTTTCTCGAACTTCTGTATGTCGAAGAAGGAAAAATCAATCACAGGGAGATCATATCTTCTGCAGGAATAGGAAAGATAGGAGACATCCTGGGCTACGGCAAAGCCGAAGCAGAGGTTGTTCTTATCTTCCAGAAGGTTCTTTATCTCTTTATAGTAATGGGGAAAGGTATGCTGTCTTTCGAACTTGAAGAGAGGATAGGCGAGCTTGATTCCTTCTCCGGTTTTTGCGTTTCCGAGCATGAACTTGGCTGATGGATTCATCAGAATGTCCTTTTTTTTGATGACATTGAATCTGTCATCTGCCAAAACATAGCCGAAGGAACACATCTTTCCCTCACCATTGAGACAATTGGCACATTCTATATCAAAGAAAACATAGTTCATACAAGACAATTAAATACTCTTGTTTCCGGAATTACAAGACTTTAAATTCATCGATGGACATGATACATGATGTTTTATATAATTCCATACGGAGAAAATAGCTTATGGACATGGATGAACTTCTTTCTGGCATCAAGGGATGCATCTTCGACATGGATGGAACATTGGTGGATTCGCTTGGAATCTGGACGGATATCGATATCCGTTTCTTTCATGAACATGGCATGGAAGTTCCGGATGGATATGACAAAATAATCTCCCATATGTCATTCAGGGAAATGGCTGTCTATACAAAAGATACCTATGATATAAAGGAAAGTGTCGAGGAAATCATGGAAACATGGATGGACTGGTCAAAAAAAGCCTATCTATATGATATTCAGGTAAAACCAGGAGCAAAGGAATTCCTTCATGCCCTGAAAAAGAGAGGACTTCCTCTTTCCCTGGCCACGACCAACAAGGAAGAACTCTATCTTCCATGTCTAAAAAGAAACGGACTTGATGACTGCTTTGATCATATCGAGAACGTGAACCATCTCAAGACAAAGAAAAGTGAACCGAAGATCTATCTCACCCTGGCAGAGTATATGCATACAAAACCAGAGGAGACGCTTGTTTTCGAAGATATCCTGATGGCCATCAATACGGCCAAGAAGGCATCTTTCAGGGTGGTAGGCGTCTATGACATGAGAAACGAAAACGATATGGATGAAATAAAAAGGAATTCGGATTTCTTCATCGACGACTACGAACAAATTCCAGACTGAGGCTTTTTTTCGTTGACTGAAGTGAAAAGATTTTATAAACTATCTTCGCTTAGGGGAGTAGTTGTCACCATTCGGTGAGATATTGTCAACAACATGATCTGAGTCGTTCATCAGAATCTGGCATATCATAAATAACGAGACTTAGGCAGAAAGACCGATATGGTTTTTCTGCCTTGTCTCGTTTTCTTTATCTCTGCTCCCGAAAAAAATTGGAGGCTTTAGTCGTATGTGGTGGATTTATCCAGTCTATGCCGTTGATCTCATTGCCATGGTCGCACTGTCGTTCCTTCTTGGCAATCTGGTCGATCTTCTCGACAAGAGAACAAAGATTTCCGGGGCGTTCATCGGAGGTGTCATGCTTGCCGCAGTCACATCCCTTCCGGAACTCTTCACAGCCCTGTCGAGCATCTTCTTCGTCAATGAACCGGAATATGTCGTAGGTGACATTCTCGGTTCCATCATCTTTGACCTTGTCTGCCTGCTTCTTGAGACATTCATCTTTGTGAAGAACTTCAAGGATGCCAAACTTGACAAATTCCATTTGGTCAATGGTGCTGCATGTCTCATCATGTATGGATTTGCTGCTTATGCATTCTTTGCTCCGCAGGAAGCCCAGCTGATGCTTGGCGACATCAACGTCATGTCCATCCTTATCTTTGTCTTATATATCCTCACCCTCATCTTCCAGCCAAAGGAATCCGAGAAGGAAGAGGATTCCGAACCGGACAACTGTAAATGGAGCCTTAGGACCATCATCGTTCTCTTCGTCGTCTCCTCTCTTGCCCTGATCGGAACATCCATCGCCCTTACCTATCTCACCAAGATGATCCAGACTGCCATTCCTGCTCTTTCCGGTTCCGTCGCCGGTGCGTTGCTGTTGGGTATCGGTACATCCATTCCGGAAATCGTCTCCACAGCCCAGCTTTTCAAGAAGAAGAATTATGATGCCGGCTTTGGCAACATGATTGGTTCCTGTACCTTTGACTTTGCCATATTCGCCGTCTCTGACTTCCTTTCCTGGCATCAGTACAACAATCATACCGATGACAACGGAAACTTCATCATCTCACAGAGAGGTCTTTTCATTCTTGATGCTGATTCCAGGCAGTTCGAGATCTTCGGTATTGCCGTCTGTGCACTTACGATCATGCTTGTCATGTTCAAGTGCTTCACCAAATTCTTCTCCAGAAAAAAGGCTGTCTGCTATACCATCACCGGTGGCGTCGCATTGGCCAGCCTTGCCATGTATCTTCTCATCTTCATTCTGTAAAAATTCATCAAGGGAGTAATCGGACATTTCCGGCTCGTCAGCACGTAGGAAACTACCGGGCCGGAAACCATGTGACATGGCGATGAGACTTGTGAACATAGAAAGGAAAACAATCATGAAAAAGATTGAAAATGGTAGTTATCAGACTCCTTCTTCCTTCTCTTATCACAGTCAGTCCATTTCGGATGTCGCCGATGAACTTCACTCCGACTGTGAAAAGGGACTTTCCGTCGATGAAGCGGAAAAAAGACTCGGACAATACGGACCAAACAGGATTCAGGAAGGAAAGAAGACATCTTTCCTTGTCAAATTCCTGAAACAGTTCATTGAACCTATGGTCATCGTCCTTCTTTGTGCTGCTTTGGTCTCCTTTGCCATATTCATCATCAACGGCTGCATCAATGTATCTGATGGAGCCTCTTTCCTGATGTCGAAGACAGGAACGAGAAATGACGAATACATCGACGGCATCGTCATCATCGCCATAATTATCATCAATGCCTTTATCGGTGCCATCCAGGAACAGAAGGCTGAACAGTCCCTGGAGGCCTTGAAGAAGCTTTCCACTCCGATGTGCAAGGTTAAAAGGGATGGAAAGATTCATAACATCAAATCCGAGGATGTCGTCTATGGTGATCTTGTCATACTTGAGGAAGGTGACATCATCCCTGCCGACCTGAGACTTGTCTATTCCGTGGACATGAAGTCGGATGAATCGTCCCTGACCGGAGAATCAATCCCAGTTGAGAAGAATGCCATGGATATTCTTCCTGAGAATGCCCTGACGGCAGAAAAGACGAACATCGTCTATTCTGGATGCCCTGTCTCCTATGGAAGAGGTGCAGGACTTGTCATCCATACCGGAATGGATACGGAAGTCGGAAAGATCGCATCCATGCTTAAGGAGAAGGATGACGACGAGACACCTTTGCAGAAAAAGCTTGCAAGACTCTCAAAGCAGCTGGGACTGATTTGTCTTGTCATCGTCATCGTCACCTTCCTTGCAGGACTTATTTGGACGCTCGTCCGTGGTGCATCCACGGGTTGGACTGATCTTCCAAGAGAAATCCTTTCCATGTTCGAGGAGGCCATCGCCCTTGCCGTCGCCGCCATTCCGGAAGGTTTGTCAGCCATCGTCACCATTGCCCTTGCCTTAGGTGTCAACAAACTGGTGAAGGTGAACACGATTGTCAGGAAGCTTCCTTCCGTTGAGACACTAGGCAGTGTCACGACCGTCTGTTCCGACAAGACCGGAACCTTGACCCAGAACAGGATGACGGTCAAAAAGGTCTATATCGACGGGATCATCACTGATGCCGACAGGATGGAAAAGGACAAGGTATCCTTCCTTGCCACAGGCATGATGCTCTGTTCCAATGCTTCCATAGAAAATGATCGCTATGGTGATCCGACGGAAATAGCCCTTCTTGATTATGCGAGAACTTTTTCAATCGAAAAGGAAGAGACGGAAAGAAATCTCCAGCCGAGAGTCGATGAGCTTCCCTTTGATTCCAACAGGAAGATGATGTCCGTGGAAAACAAGACGGACAGGGGAAACATCATCTATACAAAAGGTGCATTGGATTCCATCCTGAAACATACCAGGTTCATCCTGGATGCTGGCAAGGTAAGAGAAATCACTTCTGATGACATCGAAAAGATAAACTCTGCGTCAAAGACGATGGCGGATGAAGCATATCGTGTCCTTGCCTTTGCCTATAAGATGAAGGAAGACGAAGAAAGAATGACGGAGGAGAATCTTGTCTATGTGGGTATGGTCGGAATGATCGACCCGGAAAGAAAGGAAGCTGCTCCTGCCGTATTGAAACTGAAGAATGCCGGAATCAGGACGGTCATGATCACCGGAGACCACAAGGATACGGCCTTTGCCATAGCCAAGAACCTGCATATAGCCGATGATATATCCCAATGCTGTTCCGGTGATGAACTGGACAGACTTGACGGGAATGAACTCTCAGAGAAGGTGAAGACCACCAATGTCTTTGCCAGAGTCTCTCCGGAAAACAAGGTGCAGATCGTCAAGGCACTGAAGAGAAACGGAGAAATCGTATCCATGACCGGAGATGGCGTCAACGATGCGCCTTCGCTCAAGAGCGCTGATATCGGAATTGCCATGGGAATCACCGGCACAGACGTCGCAAAGAGCGCGGCTGACATGGTTCTTGCCGATGACAACTTCGCATCCATCGAAAAGGCTGTCGAGGAAGGAAGAGGCATATATTCCAATGTCAAGAAAGCCATCTTCTATCTCCTTTCCAGCAACTTCGGTGAAGTGTTGGTCATGTTCTTCACCCTCATGCTCGGACTTCCCACTCCTCTTGAGACACTGCAGATATTGTGGATTAACCTCATCACTGATTCCCTTCCGGCCATCGCCTTAAGCATGAACAGGAAGGAAGAAGGAATCATGGACCAGAAACCGAGAAATCCAAAGGATGGCATATTCGCCCATGGCGGATTCTATTTCACCTTCGGATATGGCATCGTCATCTTCCTCATCACCTTCATCGCCTATCTCATTCCGGGAATCCTTGCCTTCAACCATTCGACCGCTTCCTTTGCTCCTCAGGTCATGGAAGAATTCGGTAGCGGATATTCTGGATTCGTCAACTGTCTTGAAAACGAAATCGTGCATCGGGAGTGCACGACCTGGGCCTTTACCACCCTTGCCCTTTCCCAGATATTCCATATGCTTGGCATGACGGACATCAAACACAGCTTCATCCATGTCTTCAGGGATGGAAATGTCATGCTTCTTGTCTCCTTTGTCCTCGGCTTTGCCCTGCAGGCCTTCGTCACGGAAGTTCCGGGAGTCACATCCGTTTTCTCCACATCCTCGCTCCATATCCTGGAATGGCTCATCCTCATTGGACTTTCCATCGTTCCATTGCTCATACATGAAATCCTTGCCCCGATATTCAGAAAGAAAAAGGCCATGATCATCTGATAATGAAAAATCCTTCCTGGGTCATCCGGGAAGGATTTTCATTTCATCCTTTTTTCAGTGTTCTGCTGATTCTGAACAACGTACTTTGCTCGAGATATATGAAGAAGAGGGAGATGAATTCGATGATGGTCTGGTAGTTTGTTTCCGGGGTGATTTCCGGTAGATAGAGGTCAGAGACATATTCCATGAAGAATTCCCTGTCCGGTTTGTCATCAAGGCTGACCTGTCTTCTGTTGTAGTAATCCTTTATGAAATCCGGATTGTTGTGATAGGCATAGATGAGGAGCTCCTGGACATAGAAGAGGAAATGGTTATAGAACGATGTTGTCTTGCTGTCGTAGGTGCTAATGAAATCCTTGACGGTCAGGGCGAAGCTGATTTCGGATGGATGGACAAGTTCATCTACGGCATCCACCGTCTCAGGAAGAATCAACGTCCTGCATTCCTTGATCTTTTCGTATGAGGAATCCAGGTTGACGGCCATCAGGCTTGGAGAAAGAAGGACTGGATCGAAGAGTTCATGGTTGGCAAAGACCATCATTCCCTGTCTTCTTGCCTCTTTCAGAAGCTTGGCGGAATATAGGTTTCCATAGTCTTCGATATCAATGGCCGAGAAGAAATCCTGATAACAGTAATTGGACGGAATCAGAACATCTTCCCTGAAGGATGGTATGTCTTCCATTCTGAGATTCAGGTCATTGGCATAGAGGATATCGAAGAACTTCTTTCTCATGATGACAGGAATTCCCAATCCCTGGATGATGCTGAGGATGGTGTATCTCCTGGTATTTGCCTTCGACTGGAAATCCTTCTTCAGTTTTTCGAATCCTTTCAGGATATATGGCCTGTCTTCATCGAGAAAGCCAAAGGAATCGATGTCATTGGAAAGGGAATAGCAGTTGAAGCACCTTCCAGGAGCAACATAACCGTTCTCTTTATGGATATATCCGAGAATCTTTCTCTGTCTCTTTCCATCACCGAAGAGTTCCTCGTGGATGCTTTCGTAGATGGCATTTGAAAGCTCACCGCCATAGTCGAGAGGATCGCTTTCAATACATATCTTATCCTGATTGGACAATTTTTCATTGTCGAAAAGAAGACCGAGGAAATCCCGTCTGAATGATTCCTTTGAGCTATAGGCATGGTATCTCATGTTGTCATTCGTGCTCTCAAGACAATATCCCTGAATGACCTCGCTTTCGAGATATAGGGAAATCAGTGGATCGAGCTTTTTCTTCAGACAGTAGATGTATGCCTGATTGCTGTTGCTGTTCATCAGATAGATTCCCTTCCTGCATGCTTCCGAAAAGACTGCCAAACGGGAAAGGGATTCATCTTCCCTGAGAAGCTTTTTATGTCTTTTGTCCTGATATATTGAGATGTTCTTCTCAAAGTGCAGGTCGTTCAAGTCCTGCAAATCGAAAAGAATCTCCAAGGAGACTTCCAGGGGAAGGCCAAGGAACTGAATGCAGTCATATATTTCATCATCGATGAAAATACTTTCGTATGTCCTTCCGATTTCTTTTCCGAAGGCTTTGATGACATAAGGAAATTCATTTTTGTGCTTTTGGTCAAAATAGGTGTGATAGATCTTGATGAGATTTTCTATGGCTGGCTTATCCTTCTCATCGAAAATCCATGTTTCGCTGTCTCTGTCACGATAGGCAAGGAAGTTCCTTCCCTTGGATACGACCGGGTGTATGAGATAATCGTCGATGAACGCCTCATTCATCTTCAGCAGTCCCGGAAAGATATAGATGTCCTGTTGTATGTTCTCCACGAAATCATTCGCACGTCCTTCCATGATGGTGAAGAATACCATGTTGATCAGGAAATGCATGGCCTTCAGGTCGACGGCAAATTCCTTTTTCACCTCATTTTCCGCTTCCAGTGAATCAAATCCGGAAGAAAGAAGGTCGAAATATTTTTTGACCGGTGCGAGGACTCCATTCCTGTCATGAATGACAAGGAAGGATTTCACATTCTCAAGGAACTGCAGCGACATGTTCGAATTGCTGTATTTGTCTTCGAACTTTCCAAGGCTATTTCTGAAAAGACCAGTTTCTCCGTCAAAGAGCCCGTTGAGTTTATCCTTTTTCCTTCTTACATGATGGAAAAGGAAGTTGTTATATCCGATGTTGAGAAAACCACTGAAGTTGGAAAAGAAGGTATTTGCCGTATTGCACTTCTTCAGATAGTATGGAATCTTCGTATTCCAGTTCTTCATGGATATCTGTCGTCCCTCGAGGGACAAGGTGGTCAGGATAAGTCCGTGGTTGGTGCAGTCGATACCACCTTCGTAAATGAAGCGGGACAGGAATGATTTCGTGTCTATCTTTTCAAGGTCGATGTCCTTCACATACTTAAAGGCTGGGTATGGAAGACCGAGCATCTTAAGAAAGACGGAAGGAATGAAGGCATATTCCTTATGCCTGAGGAAATAGGCATGCACCGTCTCAAAGGCGATGGAGAGTTTTTTCTTCACCTTCTGGTCAAGGCAGTATTCGTCTAATGTGAAGCTTTGATGTACCTCTTCTCCTTCAAGGGTGAAATGCCTGATTCTTCTTGCGTACATGTCAAAGCGGCTTCCGAGATAGACATAACGGTGATTCGTATCCATCAGTCCGAAGTCGTTGTCGAGTACGGTAAAGCCGAAGATTCCCCTGATCCCGAAATTTTTCTGATAGTAGTCGTTGCTGACCTTCAAGGCCAGGGAAAGGAAATATCTTCTCAAGGCGATGAGCATCTCCCTTTCGGCGATATCAAGGTTTCTGTCTTCCTTTCTTGAGAAAGCCAGGGCCGCCTTTTCATTCAGGGACATCCTGTCCAATGGTGCAAAATACTTCATGAATGCCTTTTTGTTGATGGCAAAGCTGTCCGTGACGAAGTCCATGATGAGCTTATGGGAAGTTTCGTTTTCGTTTTTCAGGTAATCCGGCATCAGTTCCTCGTCGATGTAGACGGGTAGATATTCCTTCTCATCCAATGAGGAAATGTCCAGGAAACGTTCCGGATTCATGATGTAGAATCCGTTTTCCATAAGATGATTTATGAGATAGATGAGACTTGGATCGTTTCCCTCAAGGATGGTGGAATCATTCTTTTCCGGCTTTGGGTAGAATGGTCGGATGGAATCATCGAAATGGATTCGGTTGATTATCTCGTCGACGGTCAGAAGACGGATGGTGTCATTGACCTTCTCATAGGTCACCTCCTCCGGAAGACCTAGGACCTGGATGATGTTCTCATTTCCTGAGATGGTCTCCCTGTTCATGCCGAACTTCCTGCTGAAGAAGGGATATTTGTCCTTGCAGATGAATTTCTTGTAGAAATGTGCTCTGGCACGGAGAGATTTCTCTTCAGCCTTTGCCATGTGGTATTCGCCGTCAGCATTGACAAAGACAATATAGAAACCGCCTTGTAGGAAGTATTTGTAATCCAAGTCCATGCTTGGCTTCTTTCTTTGGGAGAAAAAATCAATACTGTATTCCATGTCTACCTCCCTGTATGGCTTTCAATCTGGGCATAACGCAAAAAGAACTTTTCGAAAAGATAGGTGATGAAACCTAATATCTGCTGACAGACATCATTCACGAATTCCTTTCTCACCCTTTCCATCTGTGGGAAGTGGGAGAATACCTTTTCCTTCAAGCTCTGTCTGAAGGAAACATCCATGACGAAATCAAAAATGCAGTTATCGTCCTGGAAACAGGAATCAAGTATGACACTTCCGGAATAGGCATTTGCCTCGATGCTGTCATTGCTCAGACTGGAAAAATCCTCAAGCAATGTCCTAAGCTTGTCCTTTGGCATGATGAAGTAGGTAAAGAGTGCTTCCGGGACATCATCGCTGGCGACCTCAAAGAAAGGAATGTTTGGGTCGCTCACGGCATTGAGATCATATCGGTATTCAGGTCTGAAGACGATTTCGTTGATTGGTTTGTCGCTGACCGGCCTGAATCCCTGATGCATCATCATGTTCTTGGCGAAATGATATTCTGCGTTGAGGTCTTCCCTGAATGGGAAGACTCTCATGCAGAATTCGTCATGGGCGGAATGTGGAATCGAAGAACACCTACGGCATATGGAAGGACCGAAGTCCATCATGTCCATCAATGATTTCACGGAATTGTTCACAAGGTCATAGTCCTGATATTTGAGGATGACAGGATATGGCAGTCCCAACAATCCCAGGATGACCGGCGTCTTGATTTCCGGGCTCATCTTCTTCTCGTCATAGATTTCCGAATATCTTGTTCCGAAACGGATCAGTGAATCCTTTTCGCAGTCGCAGATGTAATAGTGTGTGTCGTTCAGGCTGTCGCAATATGCGTTGACATAACTTCCCAGAAGGACAAAGGGATGTCTTAAAGATGGATTATGGTCGATGTTCATGCAGAACTGACTTTCGCTTGCCAGAACAATATCCTTGGAAAGATATAAGGCATAGGAAATCTCGAGCATCTTATAGATATATATAAGCCTTGGGAAGATGTTCATGAATTGGAAAATCATGATCAGCTGAGCTGGCTTGCAGTCGAAGATGATGTCATTTATCGTCTTGTCATCCAGTTTGGAGAAAGCGGCAATCTCGTTATAGAAATCATCGTAGGTTATTTCATCCGGGAAGCAATAGCATAAAAGGGAGATGATGGTTTTTTTGGATATGTTTATATAAGGCAACAGAATCGAATCGATATGGTTCCTGTCAAAGCTGATGAGGGAATGGTATTCTCCTTTATCCACTTTGGAGACGATCTTTCCGAAATCGAAGTCATAGGAAATCGCCTCATCGAAGAAGACACCATGTTCGGCTGCCCTGGAGCGGATATAGGTCATAAAGACATTATGCCTTGCCTCGTGGTTGTCATCGATGGATTCATGATAGCTTGGCTGGGTATGGTTGCATAGATGGCAGACGTGGTCCTCAAAATGAAGCTGAGAAAAGATGTTCTTCTTCAGATCGATGGATTCAATCACATCATTGGGAAGAAGCATGTGGTCGAGTATGAACCTGTTGCGTTCCTCCTTTGACAGATTCCTTCCGGCAATATTGGAATAATAGTCATATCTCTTTTTCAGTGCTTCCTTCTGGCAGGAACAGAAGACAGGGGTGGAAAAATACTGTTTTCTGAAGGAATATGCTGATTTTCCGAAAGTCACATAAGGATATGGAAGATTCGGTTCATAAGTTTCGCCTTCTTTTGACAGTCCATCAAGGACAAGCAAGGACAAAGTGTCCTTTCTGGTCATCGCCTCGATACGATAATCGTGTTCCGTGATGACAAAGGGATAGCAAAGGACATACCACAGGAAGTCAAGAAGGTCATCGGAATATAGGGACTGCCTGTCATATTTCATCAGCAACATCGAGACAATCTGTTCGAATGGTGAACCGTCAAAGATGTGGTAGAAGGTGTATAGTCCTTCGTTGCAGGACATTTCATCAAGATCATATATGGCTTTGACGACATCGCTTTCTATCTGACCGTTTCTGTTCATTTGGTAGGCGGACAAAATTTCTGAAAACGTACACCCTCCCTTTATATCGAAGAGTCGTTTCAGTGAATCTTTCCTTTCCATGTCATCGATTCTGATTGTGATTTTTGCATCATTTCTTCTATTCGCATAGGTGAATCCATCATAGCTGATGCCTTCATCGAGAAGAAGTCTGCGGCAGAAAGCTTCCTTATGGGTCTCTTCTCCGGAAAGATAAGAATAGAAGGTGTCATATCTTTTGCTGGATAGATAGATTTCCCCATGTCCGATGCTGATGAAGGGAAGATGCGAAATGATGTTTTCGACAGTGATGTCCTTTAGATCTTTCACATATGCAAAACCTTCATAGGGCAAGCCTAATGAAGCGTATATCGAAAGCATGTCATCGTCATTCCTGTTCTGGAGTCTGCGTCTTACCATGAGTTCGATTCTCTTTTTGTCTTCCATGGCAAAGGCATAATTCTTCTTGTCGAGGGAATACATGTCGGCCAGGTAGGATGAGATGGAATGAATGTCCCTTTCGGAATGAATTGTCGAGACACTGAGGAAGGAAAGTTTCTCCGTCACCTTATTGAGACAGGTGAAGCAATAGTCATCGTATAGGGCATTGATGAGACAGGATAGATACTCCTTCAGCAGGAAGGTATATTTTTCCCTGAAGGAGATATCTGTTTCAGGCATTCTTTCATCTTCGTCACCGTTCACGAAAAAGGAAAGGCGTTCATCGAAGCTGAAGGAATCAAACTTCCTCATCATCTCGTTTGTTTTGCCCGTGTCATCCTTTCCTGGAAAATCGATGGCAAATCTTTCTGACGTAGCCTGCTTATAAAGGGTCAGATATTTTTCGTCCAGAAGTCTCTCATCGATGAATACCGGAAGTATTGTTTCCTTCTCATTCATGAAAGGCTTTGTCTCATCATAAAGGAAGAAGAAACCTTTCTTCAGGCAATAGAGCCTGAAGTCATCGGAAAACCATTTGCGGCCGCTTTTTTCGTTTGCCAGGACATAACATTCCTTCTTCAGGTCGGAAAGCCCGTCCTGGAAATGAATCTGGGCAACGATGTCCTTGTCTATGTTCAGCTTCTGAAAGGCTTCCTTGGGAAGCCCGAGAACCTGTTCGAGAACTTTTTTGTCTCTTGGATCATGAGGGATGAATTTTCCATCTTCACGGACGGGATAATTCCTTCTTTTTAAGATTCTGTTTTCATAGAACCACATCGCTTCCGTGATGCTGTCCTTGTCTTCCATAGGCAAGACGACATTATCGTGGTTATCCAAGAAGGCGACATGGAAAAAACCGAATGAGGCTTTCTTGAAATCCTGTCTGAAACGAATGCTCAATGTTTCTTCTTTGCTGTTCAGAATGCTCATTTAGAAATTTGAAAACTCCAGTATGCAGTCATGGTCGGTGGTTGATTTTACGGTGAAACCATATTTGACGGAAGAACCGTCATCGAATCTGAAATCGTTGTAGGTCTTGCTGTTGAATGAGGAACCTGCACGATAGAGACTGTTGATGTTGCTATATCCGGTATAGGAACCCTGAATCTTCTTTCCACTCTTCGGCAGAATGGAAATCAGTCTTCCACGGTAATAATTTCCGCTTTCATCAAGATTCGTCACATAGGAATAGGACTTCGTATTGTTGAAGATGTAGGTATAGGTATAAATCTGTCCCCATTGGGAGCCGGAGACATATTGAGGAAGCGTGTCATATACTTCACCGTTCCATTTGTTTCCTTCGCTTGTTCCGATGACTTTTCCGATTCTGGCATCGATGTGATACACCAATACGCCAGGCTTGGAATAGGTGGCGAGCTTGCTTGTGCCATATCCGCTGGTGTCTTTCTGGTTGAGACCTGTCGGTGTGTAATATTCCATGAGAAGATATTCGTCGAATGCCGTTTCGTTATAGTCCATTGCACCATTCTTGTAGATTGGAAGAAGAAGGAACTGCCCATCTTCCGTCATCGAGGAAAGGGAGATGGTATTGTTGTTCTTCTCAAGATAGTCTGGTGTGATGACAGTCGGCTCAATCCATCCCAAAAGATATTTCGAGAAGGCGGTGTGGTCGCCGATATTGAAGTCCATCATGTCCACGCCTCCCATCGGAGTGTCCGTGTTTCCGTCGACATAGGAATAATAGTCATCCAGTCCGAGCATATGTCCGGTCTCGTGGATGAAGGTATGCGCATCGGAACAGTTGACATAACTTCTTGTCGTAAATGAACGATAGTCCTGGGAAGTCAGAAACTGGAAGCTTGCCCATGAATAACAGCTGGCATAGACACTATCCCACTTTGTCTTTGATGATGCCCATGTCGTAAATGCCCAAAGGAAATTGCTTGTCTTCTTGTATGGCATGGAATAGACAAGCCATACGGCATCGATGTATCCGTCGTTGTTGGTGTCATATTCCTTAAGATCGATGTCCGTCTTCTCATTGAGTGTATCAAGACAGCTTTGCAGTATGTAATCCGTATAATTCAGATTCTTGTTGCTGTAGTTTTCATACTGTTTTATCATCTCCATCTGCGTGAGGTTGAACTTGATGGCAGGAGATACTTCTCCTTCAATCTTGAGCTGCTCATAGGATGATTTCTCATAGAAGGACGAAACGGATTCCCAACCGGTGTTGGTGCTGTCACCGAAAAAGGCATTGCTCAGCATGGTCTTCCAATCGGAATCATAGTCCTCGAAGGAGTAATCGGAGCATTCGACAGGGATGACGAGAATCTTCGGGCTTCCGCTGCTGGGAAGATAATGGTAGCCAAAGCCGGCGCCGACATTGTCGACGTTCATGTTTGCTTTGCTGAAAGTCGAATTTGTCTCAGCGTCCTTGAAGTCGACTTTGCTGACCGTCTTTTCGGATGAGGAGGAACTTTCCTTGTTGTAATTCGAATTGAAGGCAAAGCAGGAGGAAAGAGAAATCACCAGAAAAAAGGCGAGAAGAATGGAAAACTTTTTTCTCATGTCAGTCTCCGTAATCCGATCCACGGCTTTCTGGCTGAATCAGGACTTTTGCCTGGTCGGCGACATCCATTGCCGTCAGATATATGGCATGCTCGGTCTCAACGATGGGATTGTCTTCCATTCCGACAAAGACGACTTTTTTGTTCTTTTTGACAATCTCATCCATCTTCATTAGGATGTCATCATAGTTTTCTGGCCTTTGCATCTTGTATCCCTGAAGATATGTATAGAATTGAGGCTCGATGTAGAATATGGATCCGTCCTCGTTTTCATAGCAGGTAGCAAAACGATTTCTTAAATCGATGAGTATTTTTCTGTCTGACCATTCCGGGTATTGCTTTGGCATATTGAAAATCCTCCTGAATTGATAAATGATTATATCATGAAATGATGCTTTTCATGGGTCTTACTTATATGATGACAACAGGAAAAATCAGTTGTCTTCTTCCTTGCCTTGCGTCTTCAGGAACTCGCCACAGTTCATGAATGATTCCGAGAGATATTCGAAGTCTCCTTTAAGGCTTTCCATCCGGATTTCATCTTTTGCCTTAAGGCATATGTCATGAAGCGATGTGAAATAGCTGATGTCATCCTGAACCATGATTTTCCCGGACTGAAGCTGGTTATATATGGATTTCTCGCCCATGTCGATGAAATGCATGGTTCCATCGAAGTCAAAATCATCTGAGAATTTCTTCTTCCCGTTCTGCTTTCTTGATATGAGTTTCTTTGCCATGGCTATGTCGGGAAGACTTGAAAGAAGTACGGCTCTCATGTCGGAACCATGATCCCCTTTCAGTGATTTGTACTGTTTATCCAGATCATTCATTCGTGTGTACCTCTCTTGGATGCGACGAAGACATCGTTCCTTACGCGTAAGAAACTTTCCTTCATGTCCTTTCTTTCCGAGAACACGTTGATGTTTTCATAGGCCAATGCAACGATGAATTTCTTTTTTGTTTCCAGCAGTCTGACGTATCTTTCCTTTCCTGTTTTTTTGCAGATGGATATCAGCTGTGCGGTCTTCTCAATCAGAATGGCATAGTCAGACAATGTCTTTTCGATGACATTCAGTTCTTCTTCGCTTAGTTCTTCCTTTTTTGACAAGGCAAAAAGAAGACAATCGTTCTCATAAAGGGACAAGGTGACTTCCTCTATGTCGGAAAAGGATTTTCTCATGTCCTTTTTGGAAGAAGACAGGACTTCCTTTATGATGAAGAGAAGGGAAAGAAAGCATGCGGAACCGCAATAATATGGCGATGAAAGAGAGGCCAAGTCCTCTGTTTTTTTGTCTATGTTCAGTTTCATATATGTAACAGTGAAAATAATTCTCCGACTTTCTGATGAATGACTACGTTTGCTCTTCTGTCGGCAGCGCCGGGATCCTTGTTGATCAAAACGAGATTCCTTCCTTCGAAGTAGTTGATGAACCCAGCTGCCGGATAGACGACGAGGGAAGTTCCGGCTACGATGAGAAGGTCAGCTTCCTTTATCTTTACCAAGGCTTTGGTGATATCCATCTCATCGAGTGCCTCCTCATAGAGGACGACATCCGGTTTGATGATTTCGCCACAATGTGGACAGATGGGGACATCTCCGCCAAGGGAAAGAACCTCATCGAGGGAATAGCTTCTGTAACAGCCCTGACAATGGTTTCTGAGGACACTTCCATGAAGCTCTATCACATTCCTGTTTCCTGCCTTCTGATGAAGACCGTCGATGTTCTGGGTGATCACAGCCTTCAGCTTGCCTGTTTTCTCCAATTCGGCAAGATATCTGTGGGCACTGTTTGGTTTTGCCGATGGATAAATCATCCTGTCCTTGTAGAACCTATAGAATTCCTTTGGGTTCTGATGGAAGAACGAAGCGGAAATGATTCTTTCCGGTTCGTATTCATATTTCTGATGATAAAGTCCGTCCGTGCTCCTGAAATCCGGTATCCCGGATTCGGTGGAAACACCGGCACCACCGAAAAAGACGATGTTGTCACTGCCGTCGATGAGACTCTGTAGCCTGTTGGCCTCTTCTTTTATGTCATTCATTTTTCTGCACCTTGGAAATATTATAATGATTTTCCCGTGAATGTCGCCCGTTTACCGAATGTTTTTGGGCAATGTTCCAGTTGATTGCTTTCCGGGTGATTTTTTGTGCTAAGATATTTCTTATGAGATTGGATAAATATTTGAAGGTCAGCCGTCTCATCAAGAGAAGAGAGGCTGCCAAGGAATTCATCGATAAGGGGTTTGTCCGGCTGAACGGAAAAATCACCAAGCCTTCCCAGGAAGTCAAGGTCGGCGATGAGATTGAGATTTCCTCGCCGTCAGGCAAGAACATCAAGGCTGTCATCAAGGAAATCAGGATGGTTTCCACGATAGACAATGCATCCATGATGTATACTTTGGAAGAAAACTGATTTTATGGAAATGAAGAAACAGAAGCAGAAGATGGACCGCGTGCAGGTGATGAAGCTGATATATATCGGCATCATTTTTGCGTGTGTCGCCGTCATCGGCTTCATGGTTTCCTTCACCTGCTTCCGCTATCAGAAGAACATACAGCTGAAGAAACAGGCTGATGAGATAGTGGAAAAGTACAAGACGGAAGCTACCCAGCACAACAACAAGAACGATCCTGATTATGCAGAAATATATTTTGACGACAATGTCATCTATATTCCCAACGAGGATGTCGTCATCGAATATCGCCCATGAAACTGAACGAAGAGATCAGATCTGATTTTGATGCATTGATAGACAAGGATAAAAGATATTTGCTTGCATTCAGCGGAGGACCGGACAGCGTCTACCTCCTTTGGATGCTTTCTTTATATTTCGGAAGCGAACTTTCTGAACACATACTTCTCTGTTATATCAACTATCATGATTCAGATTTTGTTGATGAAGAAGAAAGACTGGTAGATGGATATATCCATGGATTCCATCTGATGGCCATCAAGGACGATGTCTATTATGAAAAAGAGAAAGACAGGAACTTTGAGGAATGGGCAAGAGACTATAGATACGATCTTTTTTTACGGTTGGTAAGGAAAAATAATCTGGAAGGTGTTCTTACGGCGCATCAGAAGACGGATGTCATAGAAACTTATCTCCTCCAGAAAAAAAGAGGGAACATGCCCTTATATTATGGTCTGAGGAAGGAGAATACCCTATATGGCCTGAAGGTCATCAGACCTCTTTTGACCATCAGCAAGAAGCAATTGACGGATGAGCTGGACAAAGAGAACATTCCCTATTATTTCGACATAACCAACACTTATGACAAGAAGGAAAGAAACCGCATCAGAATGAATCTCGATGAGAACGAGATTCCTGTCCTGTCCAAAAAGATAGAAGAGGAAAACAAAAGACTGTTCGATTTATACAAGTCCTTCAAAAGCCATGTCAATGGCATGGCTTTCACTGAGTATGATTCCATGGATGAGGAAGAAAGAAAAAGATATTGCTTCTTCCTTGTGGACCATCATATTTCCCATGATGGCAGGGAAGGATATGGAAAACTTCTCTTTGATTTCCTGAAAAGAAAGGACAAAGGAATCTTTTCCCTCGGTGGGAAATACTGCTATCGTACCTCTCGGTTCTTTTTCATATCCGAAGACATCAACAAAGTATCTTATTCCTTTGTTTATGAAAAGAAAGGAGTGTACGAAAACGAATATTTCTCAATTGACTTGAATGACATATCCAAGTTCAATCTGAAAAAACTTCCTGTCACGATCAGGAATTATCATGAGGGAGATAGGATATCCACAAATCTTCCGACGAAGGATGTGAGGGATGCCCTCAGAAAGCAAGGCGTTCCTTTCTATATGATTCCTATCTATCCGGTCTTCGTCCAGGATGGAAAAATAGTCTGTGTCCCTTTCTATAGGGACATCAGGGAAAAGAAGATTCCCTTTTGTCTTCTTAAGTCCTTCTTCTGCTGATATGGACATGCATAAGACGAATATATATACTTTTCTAGAAACATGAACATGAAAAAGACCAGAATGATCATTCTTTCAGCCCTTGTACCTGTTCTTCTTTCCTGCAGGAACGCAAATCTTTCCCCCTGTTATCAATGCTACATGGGAAAGATGTATCTTTCTGATGCAACCAAGACATATGATTCGATAAAGAACCATTATATCCAGGATGATGTTACTGACTTTACGGCAAGCCATTATGGTGACAACTACCTCATCAATGACACAAATGATCTTGACCGATTCAGGAAAACGGAAGGCATATCCTTGCCGGAAAGTGAATATCTGACAGTAAAGGAAAAGATAAAGTCTGAATATGTCGAATATTTCTTCGTCCAGATTCCATCTGGATATAAGGCCTTAAAGAGAAACAATGTCCAGGGGTATATCAGGAAGGATGAAGGGCAGATTCTTTTGACTGACAACCTTTTCTATTATGAACCCAAGAAGGAAGAGATATACTGTCTCATCGACATAAAAAAGGATGAGACAGTAGCCTCACCCTATGTGTTCTCCTTCTATTTTTCCATTCCCACGGAGTTGATTGACGTCCTCAAAAACGGAAGCACCCGTCTCATCTATCATGACGCCGATACAAAGGAAAATCAGTCGGAATAGATCTTTTCCAGACTTTCCGTAAGTTGGAGAAGATCCTTAAGATAGTCCTTCGTCTTGGTGAGGATGAATTCAAACAGATGGTCACTGTTGACCCTGACACGAAGTTTTACGGCGAGAGGCTGAAGGCTCTCGTCCATTTTCTTATAGATCAGATTCTTGCTGGAGAAAATAGGACTCATCGTGATCTGGTATCCGCCGAGCGATTCCACAAAGCCGCTATAAAGCTCACTGTTCAGATAATTCTCGATTTTCTTCTTGGTCAGAAGATTGTCGATTTCATCCGGATATGGTCCATAGACATCCCTGATTCTCTTTGCAAAGTCTTCAAGCATCTTGTCATCGGAACAGTCCGAGAGTTCCTTGTACATCGTGATTCTCTGACTTTCGTTTCCATAGCTTTCCGGAATGTGGGCATCAAGGGAGAAGGAAAGTTCGAATTGCTGCTTCGGCCTGTCATCGAGGGCATCGGTGACAAACTTCTTTTCCTTGATGACGACATTGAGAAGCTCCATATACGCATCATATCCCAACGTATCGACAAAGCCTGCCTGTTCGGAACCCAATATGTCGCCGGCACCTCTGATGTTGAGGTCCTGCATGGCAATCTTGTATCCGGAACCAAGTTCCGTGAAATCCTTGAGTGCCTTGAGCCTCTTCTTTCCTTCATCCGTCATCTTGCTGGCATCGGAGAAGAAGAAATAGGCATAGGCGAGTCTGTCACTTCTTCCGACTCTTCCCTTGATCTGGTAGAGCTGGGCAAGACCAAAGTGGTCAGCCTGTTCCACGATGATGGTGTTCACATTGGGGATGTCGAGACCGGATTCGATGATGGACGTGCAGACGAGTATGTCGATGTTGCACTGATAGAAGTCGTTCATCACTTCCTCGATTTCTTCCTGGTTCATCTTGGCATGGACGACACCGACCTTATGCTTCGGAAATTTCTTCTGTAGTTTTGATTCCAGGTCATGAATGCTGGATATGTTGTTGTGGAGATAATATACCTGCCCTTTTCTCTGCAGTTCCTTTTCGATGACTTCCTGGATGAGTTCGTCATCCTGCTTTGCCACATATGTCTTCACTGGCATTCTGTTGAGTGGTGCCTGGGAGAGAAGAGACATGCTTCTCACACCGAGAAGCGACATTTGCATCGTCCTTGGAATCGGAGTTGCAGTAAGAGTAAGGCAGTCGATGTTCTTTGCTTTTTCCTTGATTTTTTCCTTGTGTGCGACACCGAACTTCTGTTCCTCGTCGATGATGAGAAGACCAAGGTCATGGAAACTGATTTCATCTGAAAGAAGAGAATGGGTTCCGATGACAAAATCCACCTTTCCATCCTTGAGGCCCTGGATGATTTCCTTCTGTTTCTGCTTTGGTACGAAGCGGTTAAAGACTTCGATGTGGACTCCGTAGCTGGAAAATCTTTTTTCGGCAACCTTGAAGTGTTGGTTTGATAAAATCGTTGTTGGACAAAGCAAGACGACCTGCTTATTGGCGAGTATGGCCTTGAAGGCTGCGTTGAATGCTACTTCGGTCTTGCCAAATCCGACATCTCCGGCGATGAGCCTGTCCATCGGATGATTGGATTCCATATCCTTCCTTATGTCATCGATGGCTTCCTTCTGGCTTTCCGTATAGGGATAAGGGAAGGAATTCTTGAATTCCTCTTCCATCTCCGGTTCACTGGCAAAGGAATAACCTGGCTTGTTTTCTCTTTCCGCATAGAGCGTGAGAAGCTGGTCGGCAAGATAGGAAATCCTGGAACGTATCTTGGATTTCTTCCTTGACCAGGTTGAACCACCCAATCTGTCGAGTGCCGGCTTATATCCTTCCCTGGAGGAGTATTTCCTTATAAGCCTATATTGGCTTAACGGAAGATAGAACATGGCCTCCTGGGCATATTCGACCTTGAGGTATTCCAGTCCGTTCATGGTCACGACACCTAGATATCTTCCGACGCCATGCACTTCATGGACGACATAGTCTCCAACCTTCAGGTCTTCGTATTTTCTGATGATCTTTGCTTCCTTGTATCTGGAAAGGAACCTTGATTTCTGATCGCTGACACCAAAGATTTCCTTGGCACTGAGGTAGACATGCTTTTTTTCGGGGACTTCAAATCCATGGGTGATTCTTCCCTGAATCAGCATGACCTGCCCATGTTCTGGATAGCATGTGTGTTCTATCCCTTTTTCCGTAAGATAGTTATCATAGTTGGAATAGTTTGGCTGTGGAAGGATGATTCTGATCTTATAGTCTTCCCTCAGGTATTCCTTGAGCAGGAAGTCGGATTCGGCATAGGATAAGGCCTTGAAGCTGTTTGGCCTGACGACGAAGGCGCCTTCATCGCTGACCTGACATTCATGGAAGAATGAGGTATCCAGTTTCCCTGGTGTGTATATTCTTTCTCCGGGAATGGAATTTCCATCCATGACCGCCTTTTTGAAATAATCCTTTTCCTTTTTTGCCGCATCATCGTATGCGTCAAGACAGGCCTGCGGATCAAAAAGATATCCGTCATATCCATCGAGATAGGAAAGCAGACAATTGTCGTCAGTGGAAAATAGTGGATAGAATCTTGAATCGATTTCGTTTATGTATCCGCCTTTCGCATTCATGAGAACGTCGGATAGGCGTTCGGCAAGGTCATCATAGGCTCTTCTGTCAGTCAGGGACTTTGACGCATGCACAATCTGTTCTTCGATTATCTTTGTCCCTATGGAAATTTCCTCTTCATTCAGAAGCCTGAGTGATACAGGATGGAGAAGAATATCGTCCGTATGTTCATAAGATAGTTCGTCGGAGACATGGAAGAATCTTATGTCATCGATTTCATCTCCGAAGAATTCGATACGGACCGGGTTCTCATAACTTGGGTCGTAGATGTCAAGTATGCCACCTCTTTTGGCATACTGACAGGCTGCAGTGACGTTGTTGACTGCAAGATAACCTGATGAGGTGAGTCTTTCGACGAGTTTTCCGACATCCATCATGTCACCCTTCTTCAGGCTGACAAGGGAATCGAGATATCTCTTCTTCGACATGATGCTCATCTTTGAGGCGGAGACATGGGAGACGAGGATGGATGGCGAGTCGAAAAAAACGGAAGAGATGGCAAGAAGCCTTTCTTCATTCATCTCTGGGGAGATGCCGATGGCACTCGTACGGAAAATCTCATCGTATGGAAAACTGAAACATTCATCCTCGTTTACATAGTCCATGATGAATTGAGTGAATTTTTCGGCTTCATATATGGAAGGAAAGAGCAAAAACATCTTTCTTGGATGATCGTGATAAGATAATGCCACCAAAAAAGCCAAAGCTTCCAATGAGGAAGCTTTGATGTCCTTGTTTTCATCTAGCTTTATCTTCTCCTTTTCATCCTTCAGATAATCGAAAAGGGAAATCTTATCCAGTAATGCCATTATTTTGTCACGTCTATCTTGAAGAGGGATACCGGTTTCTTCGGCATCACATATTCCTCGGCGTTGTATTTCGTCATGGCTTTCTCAAAACCGGCTTTCAGGATGTATTCCGTTGCCTCGGCAGCCTTAGATATTCCAGCCTTCCAGGCATCATAGATATCCTTGTCATGTGGACGTGAAAGAACATAGTCCGGAATGCGGTTCGGACTGTTTCCAGGTTCTGGCCTTCCGATGCCGATGCGGACTCTGTTGAATTCATCACTGCCCAGAAGTTGGATGATGTTCTTCAGTCCGTTGTGTCCGGCAGATGAACCTTTCTTCTTGAGTCTGACGTTTCCCGGAGTCGTATCCATATCATCGACAAGGATGATGATGTCGCTTCTGTCGACTTTATAGAAACGCATGGCATCAAGAAGCGCCTCGCCGCTCAGATTGACATAGGTCAAAGGCTTCAGGAGAAGAATATCCTCATCGTATGCCTTTCCTTTGCCGTAAATCGACCTGAAGTCTTTCTTTCTGATGTCGATGCCCAGTTCACCGGCCAATATGTCGATGGCCTGATATCCGGAATTATGTCTGGTATCCTCATATTCGGTACCGAAATTTCCGATTCCCAAGATTATTTTCATTTTTGTTTCCTTCCATTGTTTTTCAGCATATGTGCGACTTTCTTTCTTACATACAGATAAGAAGAATCATCCTCGTCTTTTTATATCATGACTTTCAGCTTTACTCCATCCATAAAGGATACATATATGGAATGTTGTTCTTTTCTTCACTTTCCTGATCTATGAATATACGGTGCCATAGATGTATCGACCTGGAAATGAATCAGTGTCAGTCTCCCTGCTTTTTGAGGAATTCGACGACTTTCCTTATGGCTTTTCCTCTATGGGAGACGGCATCCTTTTCCTCAGGCGTTGCCTGTGAGAATGTCTTTTTCAGGTCATAGGAGAAGAAGATGGGATCGTAACCGAATCCATTGATGGGGTTCATGTCCTGGGTAGTGGTGATTTCCCCGGCATTCTCTCCAGGGAAGACTTCCTCGATTCCCTTGGACTTGTCGATATATGTCATCACCGTTAAATAGGATGCTTTTCTGTTCTTCTTGTCTTTCAGCATCTCGATGAGAGCTTCATTCTTTTCCTTATAGTCATGTCCTTCCATGAATCTGGCGGAATGGACACCGGGAAAACCATCCAACGCATCTATGCTGAGACCGGAATCATCGCTCAGGACTGGATATTCGCATTTGGATGCGATATCCTCAGCCTTGATTCTTGAATTCCCTTCGAAGGTAAGGGCATCTTCAGGGTGAGTCACTTCGAGATTCAAGTCCTTGAGGGAAAGTACCTTATACCCAATAGGCTCAAGCATCTCCCTTACTTCCCTGACCTTATCTTGGTTTGATGATGCAAATACAATGGTTTTCATGTTCTATACCTCGTTGACCGACAAGAAAAATTATAGTTTATGAATCGATAAAAGGAAATCCCAATGTCGACTGAATCAAAAAATCATCGATATGGGAATTCCTTTGGAAAGATAAAAACATATTGGATCAAGGACTCTTAGCTTTTACTACTTCAAATCTGCCAAGAATCATTTTTGGACTTCCATACTTAATAAATGATGAGATAAAAGCCCATGGACCAATGATCCATGGGCGATTTTAGAGACATAAGAGAAATGACCATCCATCTCAGAACTCGTCGTAATAGAAGGTTCTCTTTCTTTTTCTGTGGGCCTTCACCTGAAGTTTTCTGGCTTCATCCGGTGAGATTGCCATATCATTGGCTTCGACTTTAGGTTTGTCTCTGGAGAAACCATAACCCAGGATTTCCGTCGTGGATATGACGGTGACAAATGCATTCGGATCAATCTGGTAGATGGACTGCTTGATGAGGGCGTAGTCCTGTTTGTCGAAGCAGGCTTCCACGATGGTTGTATCTTTTTTTGTGTATCCGCCTTTTCCGACAAGCAAGGTCGTTCCTCTTCCGAGCTGTTTGTTGATGAAGTCGTTTATCTCATTGTATTTCGTTGAGACAATCTGTGCCAAATAGTACCGATTGTTTCCTAAGAATACTTTGTCTATCATCATGGAACAGATGAATGCGGCAATGAGACCGACCAATGTCGGGATGAGCTTGTATCCGTTGGCGAAGAAACCACCGGAGATGATAAGGAGATCCATCATGAAACTGCTTGTGCCGATTCGGATTCCGAAATATTTGTTGTTGAGGATGTTGATGACATCCGTTCCACCACTGCTACCTCCACCGACGAAGGTAAGACCTATGCCGGCTCCTGTGATGGCACCACCGAAGATGGCGGCTACCATATAGCCTAAGGCAAGCATGCCGGAGGAGTTGGCCTCTATCACGCTGCCGGAGGAGAAGGTTATGCTTTGACCGAGCTGTGAGATATCCAATATCGGTACGCCGTTGATGACGCTGACGGAGATGACCCACTGGAAGAGATAGTCAAAGAGAGGATAGGCGATGGCAAACATCAATTGCTTCAGGGAATATTTCAGGCCGATCAGGAAAAGTCCCAAGGCGAAGAATATCCAGGTGATGATGAGGACATATGTCTGGATGGACATGATGTCGAATCCCGGCAGGGAATGGAATATCAGGGAAAGCGAGGTTACGCCGCCACTGATGACGCTCATCGGAATGATGAAGAAGGAGTCGCCTATGGAATACACAAGTGCACCAAGCAGGACGAACATGACGTTCTTCAGAATTTTTCTGGGTGGCTCGGAAGTGAATTCGTTGATGATGACTCCTTTTTCCTTTTTGAGCCATTCCTTGATTTTATTCATTGTTCACCCCTTTTGTAGGATGAAGACGCTTGAAGTCCCATTTGAGGAATTCATCGATGAATCCCTGGATGTTTCCGTCCATGACGGACTGGACATTGACTTCGGAATAGTCGTTTCTGTGATCCTTGACCAACGTATATGGGCAGAAGACATAGGAACGGATCTGGCTGGAGAAGGAGATATCCTTCTTGACACCTCCGATTTTTTCCTTTTCTTCCTGCCTTTTCTTCTCTTCGAGCTGGAAGAGCTTGGATTTAAGCATTTCCATGCAGAACTCCTTGTTGGCAAGCTGGTCTCTTTCTATCTGACAGGATACGACGATACCTGTCGGAAGATGGGTGATACGGACAGCAGATTCCGTCTTGTTGACGTTCTGACCACCGGCACCGGAAGAATGATAGGTATCGATTCTCAGGTCTTTCTGGTCAATCTGGATGTCGACGTTCTGGTCCATTTCCGGCATGACGTTGACGGAAGCAAATGATGTATGTCTGCTTCCACCGGCATCGAATGGAGAAATTCTGACCAGACGATGGACGCCGTTTTCGCTTCTCAGGTTACCGAAGGCATTCTTTCCTTCGACAACCATCGTCGCTGAGGAAATGCCAGCTTCCTCACCTTCGAGCAAATCAACGATGCGGTATTTGTATCCAGCTATTTCGCAGTATCTCTGATACATTCTGAAGAGCATGCTGGCCCAGTCATGGGCTTCGGTTCCACCGGCACCCGGATGGAATTCGATGATGGCATTGTTGGCATCATATTTTCCGGAATAGAAGATTTTCTTCTGGAAGGAATCAAAGTCCTTTTCCAGAAGAAGAAGCTGACTGTCGGCATCCTCAAAAATGTCCTTGTCCATTTCCATTTTCAGGAATTCAAGGGATTCGTTGATGGATGCAAGTCTCTTCTGGAAGCCGTCGATGGAATTGACCTTGTCATTCACATCGGCGATTTCCCTGTTGATTTCCTTTGCATAGGAAGGATTCTTCCAAAAATTAGGATCTTCTGTCTTGCCAAATAATTCTTTGGCGCGTTCTTTCAGTGCAGGGATGTCAAAGACAGCCTTGCAAATCAAGAA
>CAVJFW010000015.1:0-36956 GCA_963648975.1 bacterium
CTCTTTCTCTGTTTCTTGTTCTTTTTCTTTCCCTTCCCTGTTTCCAGCTGAAAGGCATGACTGTCGAAGGACTGGTTAACTTTGAGAAGCAGGATGTTCTCTCACTTACCGGATATGGAGAGGGAAGACTGAATCTGCTTCTTGACGCAGACAAGGCTTCTGAGAACATCGTCTCTTCCTCCGGTGGACTCATCAGTTCATGCAAGATTGAAAACAATGGCATAGTATCCTCATGTACCATAAAGGAGGATTACCCTGTATGCATTTATCGTGATGTCGCCTATCTTTCCAGCGGTAAATCCATATCTGAGGCACTTGATGACATATCCAGCCTTTCGGTTTCCGATGAATCGAAGGAAAGAATCAGGGAGAACTTCAACAAGGAAGAAAATCTTGTCCTTCCGACGATTCATCTTCCACTTAATGTCACCGATGACCTTGAACATGCCAAAATGACATTTTCTTCCTTAAGCGGAATTCCTCTTGTCTCCCTACGTACTTTTGTGGGAATTCAGTTTGAGAATTCCAGTGGTGACACCAATTATGGGAATGTCTGCAAGATTCTTCTTCAGGATAATGGTTCCTATTACCTCATTGAAAAGGTGCTCAGCGATTATATATCTCCGTTCTTCTCCAATTCCCAATATCCTGAAGGGGTGTTCATGAATCTTCGAAGCAAGATCAATGAATCTTCTTCCAGTGCAATTGCCAGAACAGACTTTCACTTTGAGGGCGAGACGAAGACCTATGACGCATATCGTTTCCAGCTGAGTCGCAGCGAAAACGGAGAAAAGTTGATGCTTAGTGCAATCAGGGAGCAATGAAAATGAACAATATCGTAACTGCAATAGAAATCAATCCATCCGGTATCCGTTTGGTCACCGGATATGTCTATCAGGAAAAAGTCTATGTCATGGAGGCCTTGATCGGCGATAGCATCAAGGTTGATGCAAACGGCTTCATGGACAGCAAGGAAACGGAGGAAAGCATTCGTGTCCTTCTCTCTACGGCAAAGAATGCCCTGAAATGTGACCTGAAGAATTTCATCATCCTTCTCCCACCAGACGAATTTCAGGTCAAATATGCATCTACCACGACCGTCATCATGCAGGAAACGGTTCAGACACAGGATTTTGTCAACTGCAACAACATGATAAACAAGAAGGCGAAGGAAACCAACCTTGTCTGCATCTATGATGATCCGGTCTTCTTCTCGACCGACAACTCAAGCAAAAGTGCCATATTCCCATTGGGTTTCAAGGCTGAAAATCTCAGTTGCGAGGTAGATGTTCATATCATCAGCAAGGTGACATTTGATTATTATGCCCAAATCATAAAGAATCTGAATATCATTCCTCATCTCAATCTCGTTTCCTCCTTCTCTCTTGGTAAGTATCTGTGTTCCTTCAAGGCACCAGCTTCCTTCTTCACGCTTTATGTCGACAAGGATACTTGTACTCTCACACTCATGAAGGAAAAACGCATTTCCTTCTCCAAAGTCTATGATGCTTCCTATTCCCAGCTTGTCGAATTTGCATCTCGCAAATTGAAAATCACCAGTGAAAGAATGGATGAACTGATTCAGACTTTCGGCATCATGGAGAATGAGACATATCCATATCGCACTGAAGAAGGCTTTAATCTTTCGGACATCGCCAATGCGGTAAAGAATTCCTTCTCAGACTTTGAATCGATCAGGAATGACATGAATACGATTGATCCAAGCGGATTGATACCTGTATCATTGTTTGGCTCCATAAGACAGATTGATGGCCTGGATTCTGCACTGGTCAACTTCTTCCAAAGAAGCGCACAACAATTTTCATCCAAGGTGTATGGTGCAAGAAGTGACGAGTTCCTGCCTTGCCTGGGTGCCATCAGACTGACAAGCAATTCCTATCTGACACCATTTGAGGAAAGGGAAGTCACAAAAAACAGGGCTGAAACGACGTTTAACGGATTTTCGAGAGGATAAAGGAGAAAAATCATGGAAAATGAAGAAATAAGACCGATATATGATGAAGATGACCTCAAGACCAATGCCAAGATCATCGTAATCGGTGTCGGTGGCGGTGGATCCAATGCCGTGAACGGCATGATCCGTGACAAGAATGAATTGGTCGAATATTGGGTCATGAACACAGATAGCCAGGCTCTTGCCAATTCACCTTGTGAAAACAAACTGATTCTTGGCAAGAATGTCACCAAGGGACTTGGTGCCGGTGGTCAACCCGAAATGGGAAAACTTGCTGCCGAAGATTCCCTGCCGGAAATTGAGCATGTCATAAAAGGCGCCGATATGGTCTTCATTGCGGCCGGCGAAGGTGGTGGTACTGGTACTGGCGCAGCACCGGTCGTCGCCAAGGCTGCCAAGGATGCAGGATGTCTTGTTCTTGGAATTGTTACCAGACCTTTCAACTTCGAAGGCAAAAGCCGTAAGCTCCATGCCCTTGAAGGCATTACGGAACTTAAGAGCAATCTCGATGCCTTGATTGTCGTCTCCAATGACAAGATGATGTTCAACAACGGCAACTTAAGCATGCGCAATGCGTTTGACGCCAGCGATCAGATTCTTGCCCTTTCTGTCAAGACAATCACGGAAATCGTCCTTGTCCATGGGGTCATCAATCTTGATTTTGCGGATGTCAAGGCCACACTTACCGGAAAAGGACTTTCCCTCATCGGCATCGGTTTTGGCGAAGGAGAGAACAAGGCCATCGATGCCGCCACCAATGCCATAAATTCGCCTTTGCTTGAGGCTTCCATCCGTGGTGCGAGAAGAATGATCATCAACATCACGGCCGGTGATGATACGACTCTTGATGATGCGCAATATGCCATAAATTACATCACCGAGGCTGCAGGCGGCGATGATGGTGATGTCAATATCATCTTCGGTGTCCAGAATGATCCTTCATTCCATGGAAAAATGAAGGTTGCATTGATTGCCACGGATTTCGAAAAAGACATTCCACTCGAATCCACTGATGCCAATTTCAATCGCACGAAATCCAATCTTCCTGACAGACATGTTCCTGAAAGACCGATCGTCGAGTCTAAACCGGAGCCTGTCATTTCTCAGGTCAAGACGGAAATCAAGGAGAAAAACGAAACGACTGCCTTACCTGATTATCTCAAGGATTTCCTTGTTGGAACTCCAAAGACTGAAGCGAATAAGGAAATCGGCACAGTTGAAATTTCTTCCGTGGAACCAACGACAGCTAACGAAAACAAGCATGATCATCCGACAAGTGAATCGGATGAATCCATTGACGGCGATGATGATTGTGTCATCATCAGCCATAAACAATAAAGAGGTTATCCAATGACTTTAAATGAATTCAAGAAAATAGCCGAGGAGCAGATTGCCTCAGCAAAAAAGGATATTGATTCCATCGTCGATGAATCTTCCTTAAATGATTTCAAGGGAAAATATCTTGGAAAGAAATCTGCATTGACAGGATTCTATTCCTCAATGAAGGATGTTTCCAAGGAGGAAAAAAGGGATTTCGGCATTGCCTTGAACGATCTTCGTTCCCAGCTCCAGTCTCTTTTCGATGAAAAGAATGCTGCCTTGAATGAAAAGAAGCTTAACGAAAGACTTGAAAAGGAAAAGGTCGATATCACTCTTCCGGGTTATCAGAACAAAATCGGCAGCAAACATCCATTCTATGCCGTTGTCGATGATGTCGTCGATTTCTTCTTGGGACTTGGATATGAAGTTGCCGATGGACCGGAAGTCGAATCTGATGAAAACAATTTTGAACTGATGAACATTCCCAAGGATCATCCTGCCAGAGACATGCAGGATTCCTTCTCCATTGACCCGACTACCATTCTCAGAAGCCATACCTCCTGTGTTCAGGCGCGTGTCATGAAGAAAGCAGCGGGAAAAGGACCGATCAAGGTCATTTGTCCAGGTAAAGTCTATCGCAGAGACAACGATGCCACCCATTCCCACCAGTTCGGACAGATCGAAGGCCTTGTCATCTCTGAGGATGTGACTTTCGCCAATCTTTTGGAAACATTGACTGAACTTCTGAGACATCTCTTCGGAGAAAAGAGGGAGGTCAGATTCCGTCCTAGTTATTTCCCGTTCACGGAGCCATCCGTCGAAGCCGATATCTCCTGCTTTGAATGTAATGGCAAAGGCTGTTCATTATGCAAACACACCGGATGGATCGAAATCCTTGGTTCCGGTATGGTAAATCCCAACGTTCTCAGACTGAACGGATTTGATGACAAAAAGTACCAGGGATTTGCCTTTGGCATCGGTATTGACCGTGTTGCCATGCTCAAATATGGCATCGATGACATCAAGAGATTCTATACGAATGATGTTCTCTTCATCGATCAGTTCAGAAAGGAATAATCACCATGAAATTCTCATATAAGGCATTGTCCGAATTGGTCGATCTTTCTCATATTGATGTGGATACTTTGACCAAGAGGCTTACTTTTTCCGGATTTGAGGTTGAAGGTGTCGAGAAGATGGCCTATGCCGATAAGCTTGTCATCGGTCAGGTTCTTACCTGCGAAAATCATCCCGACAGCGATCATCTTCATGTTTTGACCGTTGACTGCAAAGAGGAAGGCATCCTTGACATTGTCTGCGGTGCCAAGAATGTCAGAAAGGGACTCAAGGTCATTGTTGCCTTGGTCGGTTGCAATCTTCCAGCCATATCCGAAACCATCAAGAAAGGCGTCATCCGTGGAAAGGAATCCAACGGCATGTGCTGTTCACTTCTTGAACTTGGCGTTTCCAAGGAAAGCCTGAGTGAAGACTCTCCTTCTCTTTATGGAATCGAGGAACTTGATGATGATGCCCCGGTCGGGGAAAAGGATGTCCTGGGTTATCTCAAGCTTGATGACACCATCCTTGACATCAATGTACTTCCGAATAGACCTGATTGCCTTTCCTATTATGGAATGGCCAGGGAAATCTCCGCTCTCATGGATGTAAAGCTCAACAACATTCCATCCTTCAAAAATGAATATCCATCAACCATAAAGGTTGAAAGCAGAACCAAAAGCTGTGTACGTTTTGACGGATTGCAGATCTCTGACATCGTATTGAAGAAAGAAACTCCCCTTGATGTCGTCCGTGTCCTTATGGCCAATGACATCAGACCAGTTTCTCCAATCGTTGACCTTGGGAATTATGTCATGCTTCTTACAGGTCAGCCATTCAATATGTATGATGCCAATAAGAACAATACCGGTTCTTATGTCGCAATTGATGACATGGAAGGTCAGTTCACCTGTTTCGATGGAAAGAAGCTTGATCTCATCAAAGGTGACATTGTCATCACCGATGGAGAAGGAAAACCTCTTTGCCTTGCCGGAATCATGGCCGGAGATGCCGCCTGCATCAGTGAGACTACTTCTTCCATCTTCGTCGAAGTCGCGGATTTCTATCACGCCAACATCCGTCATACTTGCAACAGACTTGGTTTATCAAGCGACTCGAGTCAGCTTTTCAGCAAGGGCAGAAATCCTAGGATGATTTCGGAAGCTGTTGCCACCTTGATTTCTGTACTTCCCATGTTCATGGAATCCTATAAGATCGAATCCTATTCTTCCTATGATGTGTCCATAAAGGAAAACAAACCTTTTGCCTTTTCCTATGATGCTCTCAATAAGAGACTTGGATCCTCTTATACCAATGAGCAGATAGACAAGGTCTTGGAACTTTTCCGCATTCAAAAGCTTGATGACGGAACCTTGCTTGCTCCGATCGACCGTGTCGATCTTAACGAACAGTGCGATATCGATGAGGAAGTCTTCCGTTATTATCCTGCAGAGATGATTCACCCATCCATGGATCATTTCCCATTGACACATGGTAGCCTCACTGCCGGCCAGAAGATGAAAAGGGATATCCGTTCACTTCTTGTCAACCGTGGCTTTGATGAAATCCTTTCTTTTACTCTCATCAGTGAGAAGGAAGATTCCTCAGTCCGTGTCTTCTCCATGGACGAAGCCTATCGTATTGTCAATCCGATGACCAAAGACCATGAAATCGTTCGCATGGATCTTCTTCCCAGCATGATTTCCACCCTCCAGTACAATATTTCCCACCAGAACACCAATCTTGCCCTGTTTGAGATTTCTGACATCGATACGAAGAAAGGAAATCACATCTATCTTTCCTTGGGCCTTGCTGGTGAGACTTCCCTTTGTGAAGAATATCAGTCCAGACCGTATTCCTTCTTTGACCTGAAAGGCGCCATTGAAGCCATATTCGCCAAGATCGGATTATCCTCTACCAGATATCGTCTAGCCTATTCCACGAATCCTTGCTTCCATCCAAAGGCCAGCGCCGATATCTTCGTTGGTAAGGATAAGATTGGTACATTCGGTCAGTTGCATCCATCCTTCGTCAAGGAGAAACTCCTTGTCGGTGAAATTGACTTAGGATATCTGATGAACCTCAAGGGACTTAAGACAAAGTTCTCTTCCTTCTCTCAGCATCCGATGGTCCGCAGGGATATTTCCTTCAAGATGAATGATAAAGTTGATTATGCACTTCTGAAGAAGACCATCATGTCCGTAAAGAACAGCTATGTGAAGAAAGTCGACTATTTCGATGACTTCATCGACAAGACGACACAGGAAAGATATCTCGGTGTCTCGCTGCTTCTCGGAAAGGACGAAGGAACATTGAACGACAATGAGATTTCATCCTCCCTCAACGAAATCAAGAATACGGTCAAGGCTCAGCTTGGCCTTACCATCAGAGGTGAATGATGAAAGCCAATCCCAATAGAATTCCGTTTGATGTCCGCGAATACAACAGAAAGAACATTTCCACCTTTGAAATCGATGATTTTGAGTTCACAGTGGATGAACTGAAATACGTTCCCAACTTCCATTCCATGGACAAAGCCAAAATCAGCATCTCCGTTCTCAATGCCGGAAGCATGATGACATTGAGCCTGACTGTTTTTGGTGAGTGCAAGCTTGTGGACAGTCATGACGGAAACATCATCCCGTATGAACTTGATGACAGTGTCGATGTCATCATTGCCCCAGACAACGAAGAAGAAAATGATATATTCCCTGATGATGACGGCATATATGATCTCAGGGGAAGTGTCCTTGCCTTGCTCTTTGATGCCATACCAAAGAACTATTCCCTGGTTCCTCTGAAGAAGGTGGAATGTGACAATTACACCATCATATCCGAGGATGATTATCGAAAGGAACATAGCAAGGCTGTTTCTGCCTTTGGTGAGCTTGACGAATCCGATTACGAATAATCATGAGACTTAAAAAGCTGCTACCGACAAGTGATTTACCTGTCTGGTAGCAGCTATTTTTTATGGATGCTGTTCCAACTGGAGGGGTGCCTTCTGATCGGACGAATTCTCCAGCATGTCAATCTGAATCGTATAGTTTTCGATTTTCTGGTTCAGTGCCTTGTTCTCATTGTTGATGTTGAGAAGCAGTACAGAGAAAAGAACGGTGCAGATGACTGTAACAAAAGATACAGAGATCATTGCTCTGAAGATACGATGCGATGGTTTTTTTCTGTTTGTTCTTTTGATACGGTCTTTCATGCTCTAGTTCCTTTCCAAAGCCCTCAATATGCTGGCTTTTGCACGATTGTTTCCCTCAATTTCTTCCTGAGTGGGAAGCAAAGGTTTCTTTGTCAGAATCGTATAACCTGAGTCACCCTTGTCTTTACTGTATTTGTCCCTGTGGCTGTTGTTGCTGTAGGATTTGAATATTTCCTTTACGATTCTATCTTCTTCCGAATTGAATGAAATGATGACAAGTCTACCTTTCGGATTCAGGAATTCAATCGCCTTCTTCAGTCCTTGCTGCAACTGCGTTATTTCTCCGTTGACCTCATATCTGAGACCAAGGAAGAATTGTTTGGCGGGATGGCCTTCCTTCTTCAGCAATCTTGCAGGCAAGGCCTTTTTAATTATTTCGACAAGTTCGAATGTCGTCTCAATCGTCTTCTCTTCCCTTACCTTCAGAATCTCCTTCACTACTGGATAATATCCTTCACATTCCCCTAAATCCTTGAAGACATGAATCAATTCAGCTTCCGGATATGTGTTGATGATGATTTTTGCGGTAAGTGAATCTTCCTGATTCATTCTCATATCCAACGGCGCATCATATCTATAGGAGAATCCTCTATGAGGATCATCAAACTGTGGGGATGATACTCCGATGTCCATCAATATGAAGTCAGCTCCTTCAATGTTGTTTTTCAGTATGTCTGTGGCATTCTTGAATTCAGCATGAAGGTAATGTAAGTCGAATCTCTCCTTGTAACAGCTGAGGAATCCCTGCGCATAATCCAGTGCATCGATATCCCTGTCTACACCATAGAACGTTGAACCTTTTCTGATGGTGGAAAGAACCTGATAGGCATGTCCGCCTCTTCCGAGTGTCATGTCGATGTAGGTGATTTTCTTTCCCTTGGGTACAAAGCTCAGAACTTCGTTGAGCATGACTGGTTTGTGTTCGTTGTAATTCGTACTCATTTCGTCACCTCAGAGATTTATGCTTTGTGCATCATCAGAGAAAGAACTTTCAGCTTCCTTGGATGCCTTCTCGAAGATTTCAGTATCCCAGATTTCCAATCGGTCATACATACCGATGATGTTGACCTTCTTGGTGATTGAAGTCTTTGTCGTCAGCGTCTTTGGAAGAAGGATTCTGTTATGGGAATCAATCTGAACTGCGAAAGTGTTGCATAGGAATGTACGTTTTACGCTTCTTGCCTTTGGATCGAAATCATTCAAGGACATGATCTTTTTTGCCTTTTCCTGATAGATTTGTTCGGGGTACAGGACAATGCATTGATCCAATCCAAGTGATGCATAGCAAACTCCACCCGTGAATTCATTGCGGAACAATGAAGGAAGGACGAGTCTTGATTTATCATCGATGGCAGAATCTTTTTGTCCGTAAAACATACTTGTACCACTTTCACCCACAATTATACACACATCACCCATATTATGCAATTCAATTAGTAAAAAAATAGTAAAAAATTTATTAGACTGTGGAAAACTGAGAAATGAATATTGATTTTTAGTATGTTGAATGATGAAAAATTGGTGGTTAAAAGTGGGTGGCATATGCAAAAAATAGGGATGAATGGGCATAGAAAAAGCCAAGCCTAATATGGCTTGGCTGATATGACTTAGTAGGAACGGACTGGATTTCTGTCCTTGATGTCTTTTTCGATGATCTTCATGAACTCTTTTTCAGTGACAGTCTTGGAATCCATATGGCCGTAGAGTCTGTAAGTGACATTTCCACTTTCAGCTTCCTTGGCTCCGACGACAATGGTATATGGAACCTTCTTTGTCTGAGCTTCACGGATCTTGTAATTGAGTTTTTCGTTTCTGTCATCGATGGAGACGCGGATGCTGTTCTTCTTGAGTTTCTTTTCAAGGGCAGAACAATATTTCATAACGGCTTCATCGTTGTTGATTGGAAGGATTCTGATCTGTTCAGGAGCCATCCACGTCGGGAATGCGCCCTTGAAGTTTTCGGTGATGATGCCGAGGAATCTTTCGAATGAACCGAAGATTGCTCTATGCAACATGACTGGTTCCTTCTGCTTTCCGTCCTTGTCAGTATAGGTGAGATGGAAACGATGTGGCAACTGCATATCCAACTGAATGGTACCACACTGCCAGACTCTGTTGAGTGAATCCTTGATCTTGAAGTCAAGCTTTGGTCCATAGAATGCACCATCGCCTTCGTTGATTTCATAAGGGATGCCGTTTTCATTCAGACATTCCTTGAGTTCAGCTTCAGCCTTGTCCCATGTGGAAATCTTTCCGACAAAGACGTCTGGTCTTGTGGAGAGCTCGATGGAGTAGCTAAGACCAAAGGTCTTATATACTTCGCCGAAGAGCTTCAGCAATCTTCTGATTTCTGCGCCGATCTGATCAAATGCAAGAAGAATGTGAGCATCATCCTGGGTGAAAGCTCTGACACGGAAGAGACCGTTCAAGGCACCGGATGCCTCATGTCTGTGATCCAAACCGAATTCCGCATAACGAATCGGAAGTTCACGATAGGAATGGAGATCGTTCTGATAAACCAAAATGGCACCAGGGCAGTTCATCGGCTTGATGGCGTATGGCTTGCCATCAACCTTTGTGATGTACATGTTCTCCTTATACTTTTTCCAATGTCCGGATGTTTCCCACAATTCTCTGGAAAGCATCTGTGGAGTCTTGATGAAATGATATCCACCTTCGGTCAATTTGTCCCAAAGGAAGGATTCGAGTTCATGACGGACAATCATGCCGTTTGGAAGCCAGAATGGAAGACCCGGACCATAATCGGAGAACATGAACAGACCAAGTTCCTTTCCGAGACGCTTATGATCTGCCTGCTTTCTTTCTTCAAGAACCTTGAGGTAATCTTCCAAGTCCTTCTTTTCAAAGAAAGCGGTTCCATACACTCTGGTCAAGGAATCATTTTCCTTGTTTCCCTGGAAATAGCATGCAGATGTTGACATAAGCTTGAAGGCTTTGATGTACTTGGTTGACTTCATGTGAGGACCTAAGCATAAATCCTCATAATCGCCCTGTTTATAAACGGAAAGACTTGCACCTTTTTCAGAAAGCTCATTGATATGGATTGTCTTATATTTTTGATTCTCAAATCTCTTCAAGGCTTCTTCCTTGGTGAGATTTTCCCTGACGATAGGTTCATTCTGGGAAACAAGTTTTTCCATTTCCTTTTCAATCTTTGGGAAATCCTCGACGGAAATAGGAGTTGGGAGCGACATATCATAATAGAATCCGTCATCCGTTGCAGGGCCATATGCAAACTGAACGCCTGGATAGAGATGCTGAATGGCCTGAGCCATAAGGTGGGCGGCTGAATGTCTTAAGACATGCAAAGCTTCCTTGCTCTCTTTGGTGACGACTTCAAACTGACAATCATCAGGTAATTTTTCATTCAGATCGAACAATTCACCATTGACCTTCGCACAGATGGCTTTCTGTGAAAGACCTAGGGAGATGGCCTTGGCTGCGTCCAAGGCTGTGGAACCTTCCGGTAATTCCTTAACACTATTGTCTGGAAGTTTGATTTTCATATTTAATAATCCTTTTAGTGGTTGTCCAAAAGGCAATCACACCTTTCTTTAGAGTAAACTATTTGGATAATACATGCCATGCAAGCGCACCGGCTGCGGCAATGCCGACATCTTGGCCGTATTTTGCTTCCTTGAGAACGATTTTTCTCAGTTTCCATGGAGCAATGCCTGCATTTGCAATTCTTTCGACATCCTTGAGCCAAATTTCCTTTGACTTCATGACACCGCCGGAGACTGCATATTGTTCTGCATCGAACATAAGCTGAATGTCACTGAACCATAAGCCTAACATCTTTGACCAGATGTCATAAATCTTCATATATTCTTCTTTCTTTGCCTTGACGTTTGCAAAGAATTCGGCAGCATCCTTGATTTCAAGTCCGTTGAGATGAGCCAGCTTCACGATTCCATTTCCGGAAAGCAATGACTCAGCCTCATGGATGTTTCCTTTGTATTCGACCATGACTCTTCCGGCTTCAAGAGGTAAATCAATCATGTCAGAACCATGGATGACTCCTAAACCGATACCGGTTGAGATTGTGACGAAGCAGGAATCCCTCAGCCATTTGTTGACACCATATTCTGCCTCGACAAGGGCTGAGCAGTTTCCATCGTTTGCAAAGAGAAGCTTTGTACCAGGATAGTCCTTTTCAAAAAGTGATTCGAAATCAAAACCATCCTCAATACCAAGATTGCCTACACGTCCTACCTTGTTGTGAACGACAAGTCCGCACATGCTCATTCCGATGGAAGGAATCTTCTTCATTCCGATTTCATCAGTGACTTCCTTGATGAGTTCCTTCATCTTGGCATAAAGTGCATTTGGATCATTCTTGATGGACGGAACTCTTCTGACCGCTAACACATTAAGATCTTTGTCGACGACTGCAACACGAAGATTTGTACCACCGCAATCGATGGCAACGACTTTCTGGACGTTTGGCATTCTTTTCTCCTTTTAGATTTCAACAGATGACATCAATCAATTTTCTCTCCGTTGTTGACGGTAAGAACCTTGATGAAATTTGTCTTTCCGGCTCCTACTGGAGTTCCACCAGTCATGATGATCTTGGAACCGTTTTCCAAATTATAATCCTTTGCAATCTTTAATGCTAGGACTTCCATTTCTTCAGTGAACTGAGGAACGTTCTTTGTGAAATACGGATAACATGCATAAGAGAGCATGATATGAGCCAATGTATCTCTGTTGGAAGAAACGACGAAGACAGGACAGACTGGTCTGGTCTTGGAAATTCTCATAGCCGTCTTTCCGGAGATGGAGAAGCAGACGATGAGCTTTGCATTGATCAGCAAGGCTGTATCGGAAACGGAAGCAGAGATTGCGTCGGAAACGTCCTTCTCGGAGGTTTCGAAGGCAATGAGATTTGCCTGCTTGTAATCGAAATGAGCTTCGGTTTCAATGGCAATCTTGGCCTGCATATCAACAGCTTCCCTTGGATAATCGCCGTTTGCGGATTCGCCGGAGAGCATGACACAGTCACTTCCTTCGTAAATGGCTGCGGCGACATCGCTTACCTCTGCTCTGGTCGGGAACGGATTGTGAATCATGGAATCGAGCATCTGCGTGGCCGTGATGACAGGCTTGCCAAGTTTTCTGCAGGTCTCGATCATATACCTCTGATAATATGGAACCTTTTCCGGTGGAATTTCGACGGCGAGATCACCTCTGGCGACCATGATTCCATCACTTTCCTCGATGATGGAATCGAGATTCTCGATGGCTTCAGTGTTTTCGACCTTGGAAATGATGAGAATGTTCTTTCCGCCATGGGCATCGAGAAGATTTCTCATGTCACGGATATCCTGTACATTTCTGACAAAGGAGGCGGAAACCAAATCAACATGCTGTTCACAACCGAAGATGAGGTCGCTCTTGTCCTGTTCGGAAAGATATGGCATGGTCAGATGAACACCAGGAACATTGACACCTCTTCTGTCCTTGCAGGTATGCGTATTGACAACTTCACAGATGATTTCCTGCTTTTCCTTATCCTTGCCGGTGACTTTCAGAAGGAGGTTTCCGTCATCAAGTCTGATATCTGCTCCGACATGTACATCTTTGTAAAGTCCGGTATAAGTGACACCGAATGCTTCAGCAGTGCCATCCTTTTCGACTCCCATATAAATCCTGGTAGTTGCACCTTCATTGAAATCAGCTTTGCCACCGACGAACTTGGAGGTTCTGATTTCAGGGCCCTTGGTATCAAGACAGATCGGAATGATGACGTTTTCTTCCTTTTCGATCTGCCTGAGTGTATCGATCTTTGCCTGATGTTCTTCATGGCTGCCATGAGAGAAATTCATTCTCATGCAGCTCATGCCAGTGGCGATAAGAGATTTCATCATCTCCTTGTCTTGGCTGGATGGACCGATGGTGCAGACGATTTTGGTCTTTTTGTCAATTCTGTATTGCATTGATTTTCTCCTTATTGAATTTTTTCTAAATCACTAAATTATACATCTTTATATATTATCCATTCAATTATTCCCACGCTTTTTGATACATAAAATCGCTTACTTTCAATTTTCTTGTTTTGCTACAAGTACACCTCTTTCAAATGTTATAATTAATGTATGAACATCATTGAAAATAATTCTTTTTGTGGAATCAGGAAAAACTTTTCCCTCAGCTCTTCAGATATGGAAGCTCTGACCTATTTATATCTTCCGATATTGGGTTCTAATGCCTATTCCCTTTATATCAGTCTTTATCATTATTCATCCATCGTTCAGAAAATAGCCGGGTTCCTGCACGATGACCTTCTTGGTTATCTTCATATGGATGCCTCGGATTTTCTTTTGGCCAGGACAAAATTGGAAGGCATAGGCCTATTGGAAAGCTTTAGGCAGGAAACAAAGAACAGTGAGAATCAGATAAAGGTAAAATATGTCTATAGTATTCTTCCCCCGGCAAGTCCGAGGAAATTCTTTCAGGACATATTTCTCAGGGCATTGCTGAACGATTCGATCGGAAACAAAAAATATTTTTTCCTGCAAAGTTATTTCAATGTTGACCAAAGAGAATTGGATGACAGCTTTGTGAATGTCTCTGCTTCGTTCAAGGATGTCTATTCAGTGAATGTCAGTGAAGGTGACACATCCCTTGAACCTGTCATGTCTTCTTTGGAAGACAAATCCTATAAGAGTCAGTGTTCCTTCGACAAAAAGGCATTGCTGAAGAAACTGAAAGAACTTCAGTTCGATATAAATATCATAGAACCTTATATGAAGGACATTGAAAATCTATGTGTACTTTATGCTCCGAATTTGAATGATGTGATCAGACTCATTTTGCAGAACACATCAAGCGATGGAGAATTCTATCTATCCCTTTTCAACAAGGATATACGTTCGCTGAATAAATTCACTGTGAAGAAGAAGAATACACAATCCGCTGAGGAAATCAATGGAAATTCCGAAATTGCAAAATTGGTTGCTGTTTTCAATGCCATGACCCCAAATGAATATCTGGGTGTGAAATATGCCGGAAATCCAGCACCTTTCATGCTCAAGGAAATCGAACACCTGAAAAACGATCTTGGTTTTCTGAATCCTGTCATCAATGTCATTCTGGATTACTGCCTGAGGAAGACGAATGGTGAATTCAATGTCGAATACATTGACAAGGTTGCCTATACCCTGTCATCTCTTTCTGCCACTGATGCCTATGATGCCATGATGAAGCTGAACAGCCGTGACTTTGAGGTCTCCCAGAAGAAAAGAAGAAAAAAGACTGTTGAATCCAAGAATAAGAAGACGGAAGAAATTAGGGAGGATAAACCTATTGACGTCAATCTGGATGATTTTGACAAGGAGTTTTCAATATGAGCGAAGATATCAATGCCATTGACGTGTTGGGGAAAAATTATCCTACAAAAATCAGTCTGGATGAAAAAGATTCCGATATGCTGACGGATGAGGTCAACAGATTGGTAAAGGAAGATCTCAAGGCCATGCTTGAAATCCGTAAACTTCTGAAAACCGATGAAACCTATTCGAATTCCATCGGAAACCTATATTTCTATCTTATGGACAAAAAGGTATGTGATGCCTGCTGCGGAAAACTTTCTTCCTGTGAAAAAAAGAACATCGGATATCAGTATCGCCTTACATATGACAGCGCAAGAGACGAAATTAAGCCGGTCTGGATGGAATGCTCCCTGATGAAAAATGCCTTGTCGATTCTTGGAAGAATCCATCCTACGACAATTCCTGTTTTTGATTCCTTCATCTGCTTCAATCAGTTTCTTTCCGCCTATTCAGATGTGAACAATCGAAAAAAGATGATCGATGTTTCCAACCTGATTTTTTCGGATACTGTGAAAAAGATTCATGACTTTGACAAGAACGCACATCAGACCGGATATGCCATATACGCCCTCAATTCAGAAACTCTTGCAAAGAGAGTCATGAAGGCAATCTGTTTCATGTTTGCCAAATCCGGTTTCCATGTCGGCTACATGAATCTGAACCAAATGATTGAAAATCTGCAAAGCAGGGATTATTCGCTTAAGGAAGATGCCATACCTCAATTCAACCAAGTCTGCTCTGTTCCGGTTCTCTTTGTTGAAGATATTCTTGATCTGCCTTTCATGAACAATGCCTTCCTGACGGAATATTTCCTCCCTCTTCTCAAGGCAAGAAGTGAAGTTGGCAAACTGACATATTGCAATCTGTCATCCAATGTCTCGTTGGAAAACAGCATTTCCAACAGGTTCAGGCAGACAGACCACTACAAGGAAGCAAAAGAACTTGTCAAAAGTATCTTTATGACAAGAAATATCAAAGATTTTGATATTCTTTAAGTAAATATCCTCTTCAAACGTAAATATACGGATGGGAGGATATTTTTTCATGATTTTTCAGTCCGCATATGATGACTGTGGAAAGGCAGTCGTAAGAAATCTTGTTTCTTTGGTCTATAGGGATGATTCTTTTGAGACGGAAGTCCTCAAAAGTGATTGCAGAAGTCTTTTGGAGATAAGGAAGGAGCTGGAGCGTTTCTCACTGAAATATGTTTCCTATGAGGTTGAAGAACTCAGCCAGGTAAAAAATGACCAATATCCCTGCGTGGCATTGGTGAAGAATCCGGATGTCTCACATTTCGTCATCATTGAAAAAAAGGTAAAAAACAGGATTTATGTCATGGACCCGCAGTTTGGCGAATATGTCTTGGATGAGAAGGAATTCAATGATGTCTTTATTCATAGGATGTTGCTTTTGGAATCCAAGGGAACAAAGCCAGCCATCAGGAAAATCGAAATCCTTGGAAAAAGGGAAAAAGTAAGTTATGTGCTATGTTTTGTGTTTCAGGCGATTTCACTACTCTGCTTTGTCATTTCCACCGGGTTTCAGGATTTCTACATCTACAGCCTGATATCCTTTCTTGTTCTTCTGATGATGATTGTCCTACAGAATGCATTGAATCTCATGGTGCAGAAAAGAAGCGAGAAAACCTTGATTCACCCGTATATGAAACTGAGCATGAAAAGTGACGATTTCAGGTACCTGAACGAAATCATGAATCTGGAAATAAAAAGGAACAGCAATCTTGTCTCATATGGTGTTCTTCTCTTTGGACTTGTAATGCTTCTTGCTCTCAACAGTTACTTTCTTTCCTTCCTTGCCTTGATTCCCTTGTGCTTCACTTTGTTCAGGCTGCTTCTGAAGAAGGAAAGAAATCGTTGCAACCGATACTGCTCCTTTGAGGAAAGACGATATCTTGAGGGAATAGCCAAGAAGGATGAGAACTGCCTTTGTCATTACGAGAATGCCAGGAAGAAAGGATACGGGTATGCCCTCAATCAGCTATTGAGCCATCTTTTCGAATATGTGCTCGTTTTGATTCTCCTGTCATTGGAGCTTTACTTGTTGGATAAGATGAACATTCATCTCTTTGTCTATTATTTCTGCATCGTCACTTCCATCTCCGTGACAATGAATCATATTTATTCCCTATATCTGGATAGAACCAGTCAAAAGATGAAAATTAACGCATTATCCTTCCCTTTGCCTCTCTTTTTGTTTAAAACAGTTACGGATTTGAAATATAATATTGAGGACAAAGGAGCTGACAAGACAGATGAAATCAAAAAATGTCCTCGAATTTGTGAATCAGGTGAATCACAGATCATCATTGAGGAAACTGTTCACACTGATATTCTCCCATACTTTGGAAAAACTGGGCAAAACTGAAAATTACCGGGTGTCTCTCACCTTGGTCGATGAAATGGAAATGCAAAGCCTTAACAGGACTTATCGGGATACCGACAGGCCGACAGATGTTTTGACCTTTGCCTTCCAGGAAGCGGATGTGTTCTCATCTGATGGTTTTGTCGATCTTGGAAACATCATCATCTGTCCTGAAGTTGCAAAAAGGCAGGCTGAACAATTCCATCATCCTGTCGACCGTGAAATGGCCTTCCTTTTCATTCATGGACTGCTTCACTCCTTCGGCTATGAACATCACCGCTCGAAAAAGGAAGCTGAGGAAATGTTTGCTCTTCAGAATGAAATTCTCAACACATTGCCCTATGATTTCCATACCAATATGACAAAGGTGAAGAAACTTCTTCTCAAGGCTCAGGAAATGTCCATCTCCCCTTATTCCCATTTCAGAGTCGGCGCTGTCATCATGACCAGGGATGGAAAATATCATCTGGGATTCAACATAGAAAATTCTGCCTATGGTGATTCCATGTGTGCCGAAAGAGTCTCCATGTTTTCCACCTATGCCAAAGGTTACCATAAGGAAGACATCGTATCCCTATCCCTTATCACCGACTCAAAGAATGTCGGTACGCCATGTGGTTCATGCAGACAGGTCATGTCTGAATTGCTCGACCAATATACTCCTGTCCATATCTTCAATGCTGATATGACCAAGAGTCTGGATACAACTGTTGAAGCTTTGCTTCCCTATAACTTCAATTCGGAGGATTTGAACAAATGAAAAAAGTAGGATTCGTCTGTGTCTATGGCCGTGCCAATGCCGGCAAGAGCACCATCATCAACAAATGTCTTGGCTTCAAACTGCTGCCCGTCTCAAACAAACCACAGACGACAAGAGACAATGTCAAGGCCATCTATAACGATGATGAATCACAAATCGTTTTCGTCGATACTCCAGGTGTGTTCAAACCGCATGGAAAACTCGGTTCCATCCTTCTTAGGGATGCCGAGAATGCAAAGGAAGGTGTCGACCTCATTGTCTATGTCATCGATGCTAATGAAGTTCCTAATTTTGAACTTTGCGAAAAATTGAGAAAATTGGATATTCCTGTCATCATCGCCTTCAACAAGATCGATCTTGTCAAGGCCAACATCGGTGAGGAAAGATTGGCTCGCTATGTTTCTCTTCTTCCCAATGCCAAAGTATGCAGAATCTGTGCGAAGGAAGATGCCGGAGTCAAGGAGCTTCTTTCCATGATCAAGGATGAACTTCCTGAAGGTATCGAATATTATCCGGAGGACATCGTCTCTGACAGACCAAAGGAATACATCATTTCCGAGACAATCCGTGAAAAATGCATGCGTCTTCTCTCCAAGGAGGTTCCGCATTCCATCTATATCGATCTCAAGGCTGTGAGTGAGGAAGATGGCATTATGGAGATCTATGGAAACATCATCGTGGAGAAGGAATCCGAAAAGGCCATTGTCATCGGAAAGAAAGGAAGCATGATTTCTGAAATCACAAAGTTCTCGGAGCATTCCATTTCTTCCTATTTTCAGGAACCTGTCCACCTTGAACTGAATGTCAAGGTCATTCCTGACTGGCGAAATGATGACAGATATCTGAAGAAATTCGGATATGATGAGAAGTGATGGAAAATAAGGTCAGACTGACAAAGAAGGGAATCGTCTTGTCATCTACTCCATTTAAGGATGATTCGGCTATGATTACCCTTGCCGGTGAAACTGGTGTCTTCAGTACTCTTGCCAAAGGTGTCTATAAGCCCAAGAGTCAATTGAAACCCTTGCTGATTGTCGGTAACATACTTGAACTGGATTGCACGGGCATGAAAGAAGATTTTTATGTCGCGCAATCCGTTATGGTCTGCTTTGATGCCTCAGGGATGACAATGAATCTCAAGACATCCTCTTTTTTGTTTTTCTTCCAGGAATTATGTCTTTCCTTGTTTCATTTCGGAGACAGATTTCCTTTTTATGACGTTCAGCAGATTCTTTATTCCATGTCCAAGGATAATGATGTTCTCTCATTGTCGATTCTCTTTTTGGGAAGCTTATATCGATGTCTTGGCTTAAACATGAACACACATGAATGTGTATTCTGCGGGAGAAAAGACCATATCACATCTTATTCATACAAGGATGGTGGATTCATCTGCTCTGAATGCATGACGGAAGACCATGAAACGAAGGACAATATGGATCTCTATGTATTGAAATTTGCCTTTTCTGGTCTTAATCAGTCCATTTTGACAAAAAAAGTTCCCTTTGATTCCGGATATAGGATTTTCAATGGACTCTATGAAAACATTCTTGATTATTTTGACATACGACCATTGAAGTCATTCTCGTTTCTTTTAAGGACTCTGAGTGATGATTTATGATATACTTAAAAAGTTAAATCGAGGTAATAATCTATGGCTGACAAAGAAAAAACTTTTGACGAAGTAACTACCCACTTGATCACAAGCGGTTTTGTTTATCCAGGAAGTGAAATCTACGGTGGTTTATCCAACTCTTGGGATTACGGACCGTTGGGCGCATTGCTCAAGAATCACGTCAAGGATCTTTGGCTTAGGCATTTTGTTCGTGGCATCGAATACAATGTCCAGATTGATCCGGCCATCATCATGAATCCTAAGGTCTGGCAGGCAACCGGACATGTGGCAAATTTCCATGATCCTCTTGTCGACTGCAAATATTGCCATAGCCGTTATCGTGCCGATCAAATCATCCATGAGCAGAAACCTGACCTTGATGTCGATGGCATGACCCAATCCCAGCTCAATGACATCATGCAGTCTGGCGAAATCCATTGTCCGAGCTGTGACAAGACGGAATTCACTCCTATCCGCCAGTTCCAGATGATGTTCAAGACATTCATCGGTGTCACGGAGGACAAGCAGTCCGAAGTCTATCTGAGACCGGAAACCGCTCAGGGTATTTTTGTCAATTTCAAGAATGTCATGAGAACGACAAGAAGAAAACTTCCTATCGGCATCGTCGACATCGGCAAAGCTTTCAGAAATGAAATCACTCCTGGTAATTTCACCTTCAGAACCAGGGAATTCGAACAGATGGAAATCGAATTTTTCTTCAAGCCGGGTGAAGACCAGAAATGGTTTGAATTCTACAAGGAAAATTGCAAGACCTTCGTCGAAAAGCTTGGACTTCAGGATGAGAAGGTTCGCTTCAGAGATCATGAACCGGCTGAACTTGCTTTCTATTCCACCGGCACGACTGACATCGAATATGATTTCCCAACTATCGGTTGGGGTGAGTTGATGGGTATTGCATGCAGAACCAATTATGACCTTTCCAAGCATATGGAATATTCGTCATCGGATCTTACCTATCTTGATCCTGAAACAAATGAAAGATATGTACCGCATGTCGTTGAACCTTCATTCGGTTTGGACCGTCTCATGCTGGCCTTATGCTGTGATGCCTATGATGTCGAATCCCTCAAGGATGGTGCAGACAGCAGAATCGTCATGCATTTTGCTCCGGAGCTTGCTCCATACACAGTCGCAGTCATGCCTCTTTCCAATAAGCTCAACGAAGAGGCCAAGAAGGTCTTTGATCAGGTTCATGTCGACTATGATGCGGTTTTCGATACCACTGGTTCCATCGGTAAAAGATATCGTAGGGAAGATGCCATCGGCACTCCGCTTTGTGTCTGCTATGATTTTGATTCCGCCAACGATGGCTGCGTCACGGTCAGAGAAAGAGATTCGATGTCCCAGGAACGTGTCGCCATCGCTGATCTCAACGAATATATCCATAAATTCCTCAAGAACCATCAAGTAAGGTAATAATGGCAGATTATCAGTCAAATTCCCATTCCATCTTCCGTGAAGTGGCATCCAAGGCTTCCATCGTCGAAGTCATCAGCTATGAGCTTGGTGCCAATGCACTTGTAAAAGCCGGCAAAGATTATAAATGTCTTTGCCCTTTTCATAATGACCATTCGCCAAGCATGCAGATCAATGTCGAAAGAAACATCTTCAAATGTTATGTCGATGGAAATGGCGGAGACCCCATCAAGTTCGTCCAGCTTTACGAACATATTTCTCCTTTCGAGGCGCTGAAGAAGGTTTGCGAAATCTGTCATATTCCTCTTCCTGATGAAATAAGAAACAGGAAGGTTGTGCTTCCTGCAATCGAAATCAAGTTCAAGAATGAACTTGCCGCTCTCAAGGAATTAGGCCTTTTCTATCAGACGTACTTATCCTCACCTGAAGGAAAGAAGGCTCGTGACTACCTAGAGAAAAGAAAGATTCCAAAGGATGCAATCGAACATTTCCAGTTGGGCTTTGCCCCTTCTGATCCGACATTGTCCATCAAGGCTTTGAGAAAAAATGGTTTTGACGTGCCAGTTCTTGAAAAAGCTGGAATTCTTTCTTCCTCCGCTGATCTCAAGGATAGGTTTTCCAACCGTCTCATGTATCCTATCTGGGATGATTATGGTCATCTTGTAGGTTTTTCCGGAAGAAAGATACTTGATGAAACACCAGGTGGAAAATATGAAAACTCCCCATCTTCCGATGTCTTTGTCAAATCCGAGATACTTTATCATTATTCCCAGGCAAGAAATGTCGCCTCAAAGTATGGCTATGTCTATCTTGTCGAAGGGTTCAATGACGTCATTGCCTTCCATCGTGCCGGTATCGATAGCTGTGTCGGAACGATGGGTACTGCCTTGACTAGCGAAAATGCCAAGTCACTGAAGAAACTTGGCGTAGAAATAAGACTTTGTCTTGATAGGGATGAGGCTGGTCAGGAAGCCATGGAAAAGATTCTTCCCATGCTTTTGTCTGAAAATGTCCATTTCCGTGTGGTCAGGCCATTCAAGGGTGGAAAAGATGCTGATGAGGTTTTGGCCAATTATGGGGAAAAAGGTGTCGACGAACTCAATGCGGAAATCAATCGCTTCTTCGACCCGTTCCAATTCCTGCTTTCGCGTCTGATCAAGAAACATGGTGAGAACAATCATGTCACCGATTCGGTTCTGATCAGCAATTTCATCTCATATGCACACCCGTATTTCGATTCCCTTGACCCAGTATCGAAGCTCAATGATGTCCGTGCACTTTCAAAAGTAAGCCTTTTGAGTGAAGAGGAAATCAATCGTCTTCTGTCTTCATCCAAGCCAACCGTTGTGAAAACCGAAACAAAAACAGAGAATGTCCCGACATTTCCTGAAAGGACCTATCGTAGCAGATTCAATCAGACTTGGAAGGCAAAGGAAGAGGATGTAAACATCGTAAAGAATGTCAATCTGACGGCTTCAAAGCAAAAATTCTCTTCTTTTGCCTATGATTTTGTCAAGGAGACCTTGAATTGTGTCGCAGCCAAGGGGATAGAACCGAACCTTCTGAAAAACGAAACGGAAATCATGCTTGCCTTGCCTCATGACTGTGAGGCCGCTCTCAGAATGGAAAGCTCCGGTGTGGATTTTGTGTTTCCTCCCTTTTACTATCTCAGAATCTGGATTCATAACATATTCATATCCAACCCTGGCATGAAAAGCTTCAATGACGCAGAATATCAGCAACTTCTCGATCATCTCGATGCCTATGCGACCAGGAAAGATGAAGATGATGAGGTGGCTGACACTGATGCAGAAGAGGAAGATTTTGACTTTGACGTGGATGATGATGGTGATGATAAGGAAACCAAGAAAACCTCATCGTTCGATTCAATTTTTTCTCTCAAAATAAATCCGGACGACATAGCATTCATGAAGAGAGCCATACAGTATATTTCCACCATGAATGATTCTGTTTATTCCGATGATAATTTTGAGTCACTGCTCAAGGCCCATAAGCTTCTTGAAAAATACATCCGCAGGGAAGAATATTGCAGAAAGCAGAATCTTTCACTTATTTCTGACAGTGAATTGATGAGTCTGCAGTTCGAGATGAAAAATTATGGAATTTCTTTTTCCAAGAACTTGAAAAAACGTTTTTCGTGACAAATATATTTAATGCGAGGTTAATCAAATGGCAAAGAAAACAAAGACTGTCGCGGACGAAGAAGTCGTCAAACCGACCTCAAGGAAAACAGTGAAGGAAGAGGTGGCAGACGATATCATCGCCCCTAAGACCAAACGTGGTCGCAAAAAGAAGATTGAGGATGATTTCACCAGTCTCAATGATTCCACATTCGAGAAGAAATTGGCTGAAGCTGTCTTCAATGAAAAGAAGAACAACGAACTGAATGATGATATCAGTTCCGAACTTGACGATATCATGGATGAAGAGGATAAGGAACTTCTGTCCGATGACGAACTTGAAGATGTCATCGAGGAGACCGAAACATTCAACAAAGGCCGCAAAGGCAAGAATGGTGCCAAGATTTCCGTTACGGACATGGCACACTCCGACAAGGAAATGGTCACTCTTGATGATATAAAGAAGAAGCTTTGCGAAATCGGTAAAAAGAACAAGAATGTCGTTAAACAGGAAGACATTGATAAGCTTACCTCACATCTCAAACTATCCGATGACGACATCAATGACATCTGGGTCTATCTCAATGACAAGGGAATGACTTTGAATTCCGATGATGACGATGTGCTCGAAGAGGATGACACCGTAGCAGAATATGATGAAGATGATTTCGATGGCGAAAAAGAAGAGGAATATGACGAAGAGGAAGAGATGCTCTCCAATGTCGATGTCAAGAATTCCGATCCGGTGAGACAATATCTTCATGCCATCGGCACCTATCAGGTCTTCAAGTCAAAGGACGAGGAAGTCATCTGTGCTCAATCCATCATTCAGGGCCAGGAAGCCTTGAAGGAACTTGAACCGATCTTGGCTGAAGCTTTTGCAAAATATGAGGAAGATTCCGACAAACATGATTTTGCGACATTTGTCGCCCAGGAGCTTCCGTCAACCGAGGATTATCTCGAAGATGACTTCAATGCCATCCTCAAGGAAAAATATCCTATGGTTGAGACTTCCTCCGAACTTTATGACCTCAAGGAAAAAGTGGATGCAGGTACGGCAAGCAAGAATCTATTGATTCAGTGCAACCTTAAGCTTGTCGTCTCCATCGCCAAACATTATGTCAGCCGTGGCATGGATTTCCTTGATCTGATTCAGGAGGGAAACCTCGGTCTTATGAAGGCTGTCGACAAGTTTGACTATACCCGTGGCTTCAAGTTTTCCACTTATGCCACTTGGTGGATCAGACAGGCCATCACCCGTGCTCTTGCCGATCAGGCCAGAACAATCCGTATTCCTGTTCATATGGTTGAAACCATCAACAAGATCACCAGAGCTCAAAGAAAACTTGTTCAGAAGCTAAATCGTGATCCTACGGCAGAAGAGATATCCGAAGAACTCGGCGGTCAGTGGTCTGCATCCAGGATCCGTGAGATTCAGCAGATTGCGCTTGATCCTCTTTCCTTGGAAAAACCAGTCGGAGAAGAAGAGGATTCCCATGTCGGTGACTTCATCGAGGACAAGGAAAACATCTCCCCATATGAATACGCAAATCAGACTCTTGAGACGGAAAGAATCAATGAGGTTCTTGACCAGCTCACTGACCGTGAGGCTAGGGTCATCCGTCTGAGATATGGTTTATATGACGGAAGAACGCATACCCTTGAGGAAGTCGGCAAGGAATTCAATGTCACCAGGGAACGTATCCGTCAGATCGAAGCCAAGGCATTGAAGAAATTGCGTCATCCTGCCCGTGCAAAACTTTTAAAGGATTTCAGAAACGATAATTAAACTTTCACATAGACTTCTATCGGCAGCAGAACTTGTCCCTATCCACTCCCATGTCATCGACGTGGGAGCGGATCATGGACTGTTTTCGCTTTATCTTTCGTCAAAGGGACATAAAGTGCTTGCCGTTGAGAACAAGAAGGGACCATTTGAGACACTTTCTCAGGCAACAAAGCATGATTCCAACATCCATGCAGTTCTGTCAGATGGAATAAGATACCTTGAAAGTGACATCAATTGCTGCTGTATTTTGGGCATGGGCGGAATTACAATCCGGGAGATACTTGAAGATGACTTATCGAAACTGGCTCAGTTTGACTCCATCATCATTTCTCCTCAGTCCATGTTTCATCTTCCGATTGATTTATTGGAAAAAAACGGATTTTTCAACGATGCTGGGTTATATGTATACGAAAAGAAATATTATCCTATAATGAGATTTGTCAAAGGTAAGGAGAAAATCACACCTACCGAACTCAAATATGGCCCTTTCATGGTAAAAAACAGGGATCCGCTTCTTCTTGAAATGCTTAAGAAGGAAAAAGAAACTCTTCTTCGTTATTGCACCTTTGAGGATTCAAGGTCAAAACTCAATCAGGTTGAGAAGGAAATAGAGGAAATTTATCTGTGAAAATCAGCAAGTTAATCAATATGCTCGGAAGAAAGTTCCCCAAAAGAATTGCCTGTGATTTTGACTTCCCAGGATATCAGACTGGAAGACTTGACAGGAATGCCGAAGTGAAAAAGGTTTTTCTTTGCCTTGATTTCACGGAAGATTGCCTTGATGAATGTCTCAGATACCAACCAGATCTCATCTTGACCCATCATCCATTCTTCTTTGGAAAAAAGGATGAGGTCCTACGACATGATCCCCTGAAGAAGGAACTTGATGACAAAATCAATTCACTTCTTCATTGCCCGATTTATTCCTATCATACCAATTTCGACATTGCCGAGGGTGGCATGAACGACACGATTCTTTCCCTCTTGGGAATGAAAAGACAACGTATTGCTTCCGATGGCCTGATGCGTATTGCAAGACTGGATGAGGAAACAGACATTTCTCAAATCATCGACAGATTGCTCAGTCTGTTTTCATTTGAATATGTCGGATATCTATCAAGCGGAAAACCGATCAGGACTATCGGCTTGATTGCCGGTGGTGGCGGAAATGACTTCATGACTGCCATAGAGGAAAAAGTTGATCTGTTCATATCCGGTGACTGTGCTCATCATGCGAGAGTCGACATGAGGAGATACGGACTTCAATATATAGAGCTTCCTCACGAATGTGAGGAACTTGGATTCCTTCAGGGAATGTCAAATGCTGTTAAGGAAATTGATTCTGATCTTGATATCCACCCCTATTCCTTTGAAAAATATTTTTCCCTGAGGACAAATGGAAATGAAAGATAGCATCAGTTACAGCTCATTCATCGCAGATCTTAAGAATCTCCCTTCCTTAAGCAATGAAGAAAACCTTCGCAAGATAGATGAATATATAAAAACCAAGGACATCGATGTCCGCGACGAAATCATCGAAGGAAATCTTCGACTCGTCTTTTCCATTGCAAAGAAGAATTCCGAAAAGTCTCATCTTCCCATCATGGACCTGATTCAGGAAGGAAGTCTTGGCCTTGTATCTGCGGTCGAAAACTTCAATCCTGCACTGAATATTCCTTTCGCCTCGTATGCGGGAACAAAGATTCAAAATGCCATCTATGACTATATGACGACATATAGCAACATCATATCGATTCCCCGCTATATCTTCAGAAAGGTTTCCCAGATTGAAAACAAGAAGAATCAGCTTACCCAGAGTCTTCATAGAACTCCTACGGATGAGGAAATTGCCGAAGCATTGGGCGACGGATTTACTGCGGACAAAATCAGGGATACCTTGGTGCTTTTCAAAAAGACCGTTTCCATCGAACTGACCAACGATACCGATTGTGAATCATCCTATTCCATGTTGGATACTCTCTCTGATGGAAATGACCCATCAAAGAAATATGGCGAAAAGGAAATTGCTGAGTTCTATAGGGAAGCCTTGGATTTGCTTGATGAGAGGAGCAGGGATATCCTTATGTCGAGATCGCTCGCAAAGGAAAACAAATGTACTTTGGATGAACTATCGAAAAAATATCATGTCTCCAAGGAACGCATCAGACAGATTGAGGAAGAAAGCATCTCCTCAGTCCGCAGCTATCTTCTGAAGAGAATCTAAATCCTTTTTTAGATCTTCGACGGTTGTTTTGCTGACGCTGGTTGCAGAGGCAACATAAAAATCATGGGAGAGGAAATCCTGATACGGGAAATCCTCTTTTTTCAGTACGATGAATCCAGGAATGTCAGGGTATTGATTCCTTATGGAGCAAAAGATTTCCTTTGCATTGCTTGAGGCTTTGTCTCCACAAACAAGGAATACGGATTTCTTTCTATCGACATTCCTTAGAAATTCAATGGCTTGATTCGATCTTTTGAGGTACAGCGGGCAGATAGGAAGAATCTGTACGATTTGATGCCCGGATAGCTGATCTTTTACAAGTTCCCATGATGAAAGACTGACTGTCGTCTGTGGAACAAAGACGACCTTATCTTTGATGGAAATGTTTTTTAGCTGATTCTTTATGTCCAATCCGGAATCGATGAAACAGAAATATGGAAAATGTGAAAGAAAGCCGATGGTTTCCTGATGATTCTTTTTTCCCAAATACAAAAAAGTCGTGTCTTCCTGATATGGCTTTATGTTTTCGTAACGCCTAAGTATGAGTGGACAAGTGCAATCCAGGACATTGGAGATGGTTTTATATTTTTCTTCTTCCTCGATTGCATGTCCATGTGCCGAAAGGACGACAATGTCGTCTTTGCCTGGTTCACTGTTGTTTTCAAGAATGGAAGCATTCACAGTCTTCATTATTCTTTCGTTCTCCGGAAGGTTATGCAAAAGCGGGTGGGTAAGATATATGCTGCCTTTGTGATTTTTCTTGGAGAAGAGCAGATCTATTGCGCTTTGTACGCCAAAGCAGAAGCCGTATTCAGTGATTATTTTTACCATGAGTCGATTATATCATTTTCCGAAATATTTAGATAACAAGACAAAAACAAGATGGTATACTCTATGTGAATAAAAAAAGAGAGGTCAGTTTTATCATGGATTATGAAAAATACATAGGTGTTACACCGGACTTTCCAAAAAAGGGAATCTCATTCAAGGACATTTCCCCACTTCTTGCCAATCCCGATGCTTTTGATTCCGCATTGGAAGATATGAAGAAAGTTGCCGAGGAATTCCATCCGACTGTCATCACCGGACCTGAATCCAGGGCATTTGTTTTGGGTGCTGCATTGGCAAACAAGATGCATATCGGCTTTGTCATGGCCCGTAAGGCCGGAAAGCTTCCTGGAAAGACACTTAAGAAGGAGTATCAGCTTGAATATGGAACTGCATCCCTTGAGGTTCCATTTGATGCCTTCAAGGAAGGCGACAGGGTTCTTCTCATCGATGACCTCATGGCCACCGGTGGAACATTTGTTGCCCTGAAGGAACTGGTTTCCTCCACCAAGGCTACACCTGTGTGCTGTGTGACCGTCATCAACCTCAAGGATCTTCACGGTGAAACGGCAGTCGGGCTTCCCTGCAAGTCCCTTTTGGACCTCTGATAAAAAAGAATGGTAATCGAAAATCATATATATACTTTTGAGGATGTCAGGAAAGTCTATTCCCAATACATCCATGACCAAGATGAGCTTGCCTTGATCGAAAAGGCCTATCTTTTTGCTGAAAAGAAGCATGAAGGACAGGTCAGAAAATCCGGTGACCCCTATATCAGCCATTGTATTGGCGTAGCCATGATCATCGCCCAGCTTCAGGCAGGCCCGAAGACGATCTGTGCTGGTTTGCTCCATGACACGATCGAAGACACGGATACGACGAAGGAAGACATCCAGGAACTTTTCGGTCAGGAAGTCGCCGACATGGTCGAAGCCTTGACCAAGGTGACACGTCTTTCGGATTACAAGAATGTCGAATTCACCTCGGAAAACCATCGCAAGATTTTTGTTGCCATGGCAAAGGACATGCGTGTCATCATCGTCAAGCTTGCAGACAGACTTCACAACATGAGGACGCTTCAGTTCCAGCCGAAGGAAAAACAGGTTCGAATTTCCAAGGAGACTTTGGAGGTCTATGAACCGATAGCCCATCGTCTCGGTCTATACAAGGTTCAGCAGGAACTTGAGAATCTCTCATTGTGGTACCTTGACAGGGAAAATTACCTAAAGATCGAAAAGGAAATCCAGTCATCCGTCGAAAATGTACATTCCGCCTTGGCCAAGATCAAGGAAGAACTCGTTGCGATTCTTTCCCCGACAAAAATTCCTTTTGCCATTTCTGATAGGGTAAAATCCGTCTATTCCATCTACAAGAAGATGATGAACAAGAGCTATGAATTCAATCAGATCTATGACCTCATGGCCTTGAGAATCATCACCGATACCGAACAGGACTGCTATGCCATCTTGGGTTATGTCCATGCCAATTACAAGCCGATGCCCGGACGCTTCAAGGACTATATCGCTGTCCCGAAACCTAACCTTTATCAGTCACTGCATACGACGATTCTTTCCTCCACCGGACATGTCTTTGAGGTTCAGATAAGGACAACCGAGATGGATGAAATTGCCGAAGGGGGTGTTGCCGCCCATTGGAGATATAAGGAAAACAGCAAATATGATGCCCGTGCGGAACAGGAGGAAATCGAAAACCAGCTTCACTGGTTCAAGGATTTCGTTTCCATCACGGAAGATGAGGCAGATGCCTCAACCAAGGAATATGTCGACACATTGAACCATGACATCTTTGATGCCAATGTCTATGTTTTCACGCCAAAGGGAAATGTCATCTGTCTTCCTAACGGAGCAACACCACTTGACTTCGCCTACAGAATCCACTCTGATGTGGGTGAACATGTCCAAGGTGCAAAAGTCAACGGAACATTGGTTCCATTGACCGCAACATTGAAGACCGGTGACGTCGTGGAGGTCATGACCAACAAGGATTCCCATCCAAATACGGAATGGCTCAACATCGCCAAGACCAACTTTGCCAAGAGCAAGATCAGAAAATACCTCATGAAGCAGAATTCCGACTACATGAGGGAAGATTCCATAAAGAAGGGAAGACAGGCCCTGATTGATTCGATTAGGGAAAGAAAACTGAATATCGATATTTCACAGCTTATCACCAGAAAGGTCCTGAACGCCTTCAAATGTGATTCACCGGATGATCTTTTCTGCATGCTTTCGGGAAGGACATTGCTGCCTAACCAGATCATCGAAGCCAGTGGCATCAACTATTCCGGAAAGATGACGGTTGAACAGCTTACGGCTCAGATCAATTCGAGGAACGTGAAGAAGAATACGTCTGATGCGGTTGTCCTTGCAAATGGCGATACGGTCATGATTTCCCTGGCCAACTGCTGCACACCGATACCTGGCGATGAAATCATCGGTTTTGTCTCCACGGGACAGGGTGTAAAGGTTCATCGCAAGGATTGTCCCAACGTCAACAAGGAAGGCGTGAAAGACAGACTCATCGATGTGAAGTGGAATCCAGACGTCATCCATTCCAGCGAATATCCTGTCGACCTTGCCGTGGAATGCCATGACAGGGAAAAGCTTCTCATCGATATCGTCAACGCATTGAGTGGTGTTGAGGCCAAAGTCACCATGATTCAGGCTAAGCTTCATCCATCAAACAATACCACCACCGTTCTTCTTACCTTGCTTAGCAAGAACACAGAACAGCTTGGGAAATACATGCATACATTATCCAGCGTCAAGGGTGTCTTCCAGATTCATAGGATGATTCATTGATACTGAAACAAAAAGTTTCAAAACTGGCGCATTTGTAATATAATTTTAAGGGCGTATCATCGCCCTTTTTGTGAGGAAAACTTTATTATGTCCATTCAACCTATCAAAAGACCTCGTGGCACCATCGATTATTATGGTGACGAGGAAAAAGCCCTGCTCGGATTGAAATCAATCCTTTTGGATGAATCTGAAAAGTATGGCTGTGAGTTTGTCGAATTGCCGATGTTCGAGGAAAACAAGCTCTTCCATAGAACCGTCGGCGAAAGCTCCGACATCGTCACAAAGGAAACCTTTGATCTGGCAAGGAAGGGCGACAAGGATTATACCCTGCGTCCGGAATTCACAGCATCAGTTTCCCGTATGGTCATTGAAAACAAATTGTATACCTCACCGGATCTTCCGCTCAGGATTTCCTATTTTGGACCCGTCTTCCGTTATGAAAGACCACAGACGGGAAGGCTCAGACAGTTCAATCAGTTCGGTGTCGAATTCATTGATTCCAAGATTGACCTTTCCAGCACACTTGATGCCTTCCTTCTTTCCCTGAGAAGTGCCGAGAAGCTTCTCGGACACAAGGTCAGGGCTAAGATCAATTTCCTCGGCTCATTTGCTTCGAGAGAAACTTACAAAGTCGAATTGAAGAAATACTTCGAGCCGAAGATTGAAGGAATGTGTGATGACTGCAAGAGAAGGCTTGAGACCAATCCTTTGAGAATCCTTGACTGCAAGGTCGAGGCTGACCAAGAAATCGCCAAGGGTTCACCGAGAGTCACCGATTACCTCAATGATGAGGACAAGAAGGAATTTGAGCTTATCAAATCAGCCTTGGACAGCATCCATGTCGACTATGAGGTCGATGATGAACTCGTACGTGGACTTGACTATTACACCGGCCTTGTCTGGGAGCTTTATGACACGGTAAATCTGTCTCTCGGTGCCATTGGCGGAGGCGGAAAATATTCCTCCCTTATGGCTCAGATCGGTGGACCGGACTTTGAAGGTATCGGATTCTCACTTGGTGTGGAACGTCTTCTCATCGCACTTGACGAGGATAGAAAAAAGGAAATTATGAAGGATGATTCCCTTGATGTCATGATCATCGACTTCAAGAGAGAAGGAAAATCCAACTACTTTGCCGATATTCTCAGAAGCAAAGGCAAGAAAGTATCCATCGTCTCTTATTCCAGAGGCATGGGTGGAGCCATGAAGATGGCAGACAGAAAACATGCAGCCAAGGTTCTTATCGTCGACTTTGATGATACCTTCAAGATCAAGGACATGGCCAGCAGACAACAGACAGAAGTAAAAGAGGATGATGTCATTTCCTCTTTGGGAGAATAGGAAAATGCTTAGAACACATACATGTGGTGAATTGAGGGAAGCCAACGTCGGAAGTGAAGTCACGCTGTGCGGTTGGGTCAACACCGTCAGAAACCTCGGATCCTTGTGCTTTGTCGATCTCAGGGACAAATACGGTATCACCCAACTCAACGTTCCTGAAGCAATATTCGCCAAGAACCATCTTAGAAGCGAAGATGTCATTCAGGCCAAGGGAAAGGTGGTGTTGAGAAGTCAGCCGAATGAGAACATCCCGACTGGTCTTGTTGAAATCGACGTCACTTCCATCGTCATCTTCTCACATGCCGAGACCACACCATTTGAAATCAAGGATGACACCACGGCCAATGAAGATACAAGGCTTTTATATCGTTATCTTGATCTGAGAAGACCGATCATGCAGAAATACATGGAAGTCAGAAGCAAACTGAACCAGTATGCCAGGGAATACCTTGTCGAGAACGGATTCCAGGAAATCGACACACCGACAATGATCAAATCCACACCGGAAGGTGCAAGGGACTATCTTATCCCATCCAGAATCTATCCGGGAAGTTTCTATGCTCTTCCACAGTCTCCACAGCTTTATAAGCAGCTTCTCATGATCGCCGGCACTGATCGCTATTTCCAGCTTGCACACTGTTATCGTGATGAAGACCAAAGAGCTGACAGACAGCCTGAATTCATGCAGATTGACTGTGAGATGTCCTTTGTCGAGAGGGAAGATGTCCTCAAGATCATCGAAGGCCTTCTCAAATATGTCTTCAAGAAAATCAAGAATGTCGATCTTCCTGATTTCTACAGGATGGATTACGATGATGCCATCTACCATTATGGTTCCGATAAGCCGGATATGCGTTTCGATATGCTCATCTCCGACGTGACTCACTGCTTTGAGAATTCCGGTTTCAAGGCATATGAAGGAAAGAACATCGAAGCCTTTGTCGTCAGGAATTATGCCGACAAGGTCACAAGAAAGCATCAGGACAGCGACAATCTTCTTGCCAAGAAGTTCCGTGTCTTTGGTGTTTCCCACCTCAAGATGGAAAATGGTGCCTTTGTTTCCAACATCGTCAAGAACATCAATCCTGACTGCCTTGAAAAACTTCAAAAGGAATTGGATGTCAAGGATAATGACCTTGTCATCATCTGTGCCGATGCAAAGAAGGACTATGCCTGTCTTGCCCTTGGTGCTCTCAGAAACAGCTATGGCAATGAACTCGGATTCTGCAAGAAGGATGTCTATAAGCCGTTGTTTGTCATCAACTGGCCTCTCTTTGAGAAAAATGCAGATGGAAAGATTGAGTCCCTTTCAAATCCATTCACACGTCCAAATGACGAAGATTTGCATTATCTCTATGAAGACCCGACAAAGATTCGCTCCACCAGCTATGATACCGTCCTGAACGGTGTCGAACTATCTTCCGGTGCACTCAGAATCTATGATGCCGAGGTCCAGAACAAGGTCTTCGAGCTTCTCGGACTATCCGATGAAGACATCGAAAAGAGATTCGGATTCTTTGTCAAGTCGCTGAAGTATGGTGTTCCTCCGGAAGGTGGTTTCGGCATCGGTGTCGAAAGACTTGCCATGGAACTCTGCGGCACTGACAATGTCAGGGATGTCGTTGCCTTCCCAAAGAATCTCAAGGCCTTCGAACCGATGAGTGCCTGTCCAAGCAGAGTTCCCGAAGAGGATACGGATGTTCTTGGAATCAAGGTCATCAACGAAGCCGACAAAATCTAATCCAGCTGAGGATACAAATATGGAAAACACAGAAGAATTGCTCCCATTTGGGTCTACAGCCCTCAAAAAATCCATTCTGGATATTCTGGCTGCCGACGGATTCGAAAAAATGTCTCCTGTCCAGGCTAAGTGTATCCCTCTCATGATGAAGAACAGAAATGTCCTTGCATTGGCTCCTACCGGAACTGGCAAGACTCTGTCCTATGTACTTCCAATCGTCAATGACCTTGTCGATGACGGACATGTCCAGGCTGTCATCATTTCCCCAACGGTCGCCTTGCTTGATCAGATCAAGGCCGTATTCGAGGAATTCACCACAAAATTGGGCTTTCCGGCCGATACTGTCAAGGCCGTTTATGGTCAGTCCGACTTCAACAAGGCAAAGCCTGACATTCTTCTCATCACACCATCCCTATATAAATCTTCCTTGTCTCATTATCCGATAAACGAACTGAAGAGAGTCATCATCGATGAAGGCGACATGGTCGTCTTTGATGGCTTCAAGGAAGCCTTGGAAGCCTTAAAGAAGCCAAGGGACAGAAAGATGATTTCCTTCTTCTCTGCCTCTTTGAACGTACAGGATATAAAGAAGGTGAAATCTTCGTTCCTTATCGACCAGTTGGTTGATGTACGTACATCGATTACAAATAAGACTGTCGAGCATCATATTATCAACATCAGAAATTATTCCAAGGCTGAGGCCTTGGATATGTTCCTCAAGGAGAAGAAGCCTTTCAAATCCATATGCTTCGTCTCCAGGAAGGAAGATCTCTTCAAGCTTGCCGACGAACTGAAAGCCATCGGAAGACATTATCTTCTCGTCCATGGCGCCATGGACAAGAGGGACATAAGAAATACCCTGAATGATTTCAGGAAGGATGAGGAAGGACTACTCCTTGCCTCAGACTATGTCTCAAGGGGACTTGACATTCCAGATGTCGAATGCATCATTTCGGCAGATCTTCCTTCTGACAGCCAGTATTATTTCCATCGTGCCGGCCGTGCCGGTAGATTCAATGCACCTGGTGACTCCTTTGTTTTCTATAACGAGGACGATGAGGAATCAGTCAAAGCCATCTATGATCTTGTCAGAAGAGGCACTTCCTTTGATACCTATCTTCTCTCTCAGGGAACCCTGAAGAAATCCAAGGGTACCTATCAGTTCAGGAACATGGGAAAGAAGGACAGGGCGGAATCAGAACAGCTTCAGAAGAAGATCCGTCATGCCGTCAACAAGAATAAGTCCAGCAAGGTCAAGCCGAACTACAAGAAGAAGGTCAGCAAGGCTGTCGACCTCGTCAAGGAAAAGCATAGGAAAAAGATTGTCCTGACGAACATTGCCAGAAGCGGCGGAAATGCACAGGACTATCATACCGACAGGAAACGCTCCACCAAGAGAAAGTAAGATGCACGAAAAAAAGCAATTTCTTGAAATGATCGGCGAGACCATTTCAATGATCCAGACCCTTGAATGTGACCTGAAATGGATCTATGCCGCCATCATGGAAGGAAAACTTGAAGACAATTACACGTTTGTTTCCCCTTGGACTCTCGGTAACACCATAAAGGCACTGGAGTCGCTTGACAAAAGCGATGCAGAAAGAATCCTTGCAGATGCCGACTATCGCTATCTGAAGGAAATCAACCACATGAGGAATGAAATCGTCCATCATATCTTCCAGCGTTTCCTTTACACGGAAAAACAATATGATTCCAAGGAGTTTCTGCTTGTCGATCAGGAAGTGACTTCCTTCTATCAGAAGCTGTTTCCCTTCTCCAGGGCGATGGAATCAATCAGGTTTGATGTATTCCGCAAATACGGAAGAATGTGATCAGAAGCTCTCAATCATGCCATAAAGGCGGTTGAGGGCTTCTTTCTTTTCATATAGACCGAGATGTTTGCCTTTGCTGAATAGGACATACAGGTCCTTTTCACCGCTTCCTGCGATACCGAAATCGGCATCCTTGGCTTCGCCAATGCCATTTACCGGGCACCCCATGACGGCGACGGTCACATTCTTGAAGACATGGTCAAGATAGGAGAGGATTTCCCTGCTGATCGGCTTAAGGTCAATCTTTGTCCTTCCGCATGTCGGACAGACGATCATGTCGGGAATGTCATTCCTTCTTCCGGAAAGCCTTAGCAATGTCTTGGCGGCGCGCAATTCCTCTATTCTGTCATCGGCAAGGGAGACACGAAGCGTGTCACCGATGCCTTTTTTAAGAAGCGGATATAGGCCGATTGCTGATTTGATGCAACCCAAGGTCGAGAAACCGGATTCGGTCAAACCGACGTGAAGTGGATAGGGATATTTTTCATATGCCTTTGAATAGACTTCAAGAAGATCATCCGGGTTGGACGATTTCAGGGAAAGCACGATATGGTCAAAATTCTCTTCCCTGAAGATTTCGATGGTCTCATCAAGTGCCAAAAGGATGTCATCAGCCTTGCAGGATGTCTTTCCCCTGTACTTGTTCAGAGAGCCGGAGTTTACACCGATACGGATTGGGATGTTCTTTTCCTTGCATCTGTTGATGACAAGCCTGAGCTTGTCGTTTCCACCGATGTTGCCTGGATTGATTCTTATCTTGTCGACTCCGGAATCTATGGCCATGAGGGCGAAACGATAATCGAAATGGATGTCTGCGATGATTGGGATATCCGTGTTGTCCTTGATGGTTTTCAATGCCTTGGCATCTTCTTCGTCGAGTACGGAGAAACGCATCATGTCAAGACCGACATCAGACAGCATGTTTGTTTCTTCGATCATCAATGCCGTCTCTGTCGTTTTTCTGTCTCCCATCGTCTGGATGAGACAGGGATTGCCATCTCCGATAAGCTTGTTTCCTATTTGAAAAGATATTCTCTCCATGATGCACCTCACAATCGATTTGTTTTTTTATTATATGACAAAAACGTGTCAATGGAGTGCGAGACAATGCTGAGGGATTAAAT
>CAVJFW010000016.1:0-36473 GCA_963648975.1 bacterium
ATGTTGCTTTGTCAAAGTGGTTGTAAATTATTTGGTTTTAAAGCATAATATTAAACCGCATATATATTTATATATATGGGTTTTACAAAGGATATAAACAAGCATGAAACAATTACTCCTGATACTCAAAGGCTTATTCTCCAACCAGGCCGCCTTGGACTGCCGCAAGAACAAATGGTATTTCACCCTGATCACCTTCATATTCACGGTCTTCCTCCCATGGATTCCTCTTCTTAGCACCGGATATACCGCAAATACCGCTTCCCTGTTCACAACCACCACTTCCAGCAACTATGATCTCGACAAGGGATTCAAGGCAACCATCAGCAAGGACTATTTCAAGAACGGCGTCACCATCAAGAAGGATGGTGAAGGAAAATATTATCTCGCCTATGATTTCGAAGGTCAGTATTCCGAAGGAAGCGCAAACTTCGACAACGAATACAACGGAACCAACGGCAAGGAGCTCTTCAAGGCAAGTTTCTCCGATGTCAGCGGTGGAACCGATCATGTCACTTCTTCCACTTCATATGTGAAGAACTATACCAATCGTACCAGTGTCGACTATTACTTCGACTGCATCTCCGTCAGCACTGCCGATGTCATTGATCCATCCAGTGCCACATCCTCTTCTTCCACATCTTCCACTGTCACCTATGAGAACAATGGATACACTTATTTCCTTGAAAATTTCTATATCCCATCTGTTTCCAAGACTGAATCGGATTACATCACCTTCCTCAACAACTTCGTCTCTTCTGTCGTATTGAATGTCGACTCTGCCGGTGCTGCCAATGCCTATCCGCATTCCTATTGCATCTGGGGCAAGGATTTCCTTCTTGTCGCCGTATATCCACTTAAGTCTTCCAAGTCTTCCCTCTCCGTCTCCGGATCCTATAGCGGAAGCATCAACGATGGCTTCAATGGTGCCAAAGTCAACGATGGCACGAAATTCTACAACTACCTTTCCAATGGTGGTGAACTTTCCATCATCGATACCTATACCAAGGGATTCGCTGAATTCCTCAACCAGGCCGGCAAACCTGCCTACTTGCGCTCCACATGGGTCAATATCGGAATTCTTTCCGCCGTCATCACCGGTACGATTCTCGTTGCTTCTTTGATTCTCCTCTTCTTCGTCAAGAGAAAGTCTTCCATCTATCGTGACTGCAATTACTTCCACTGCCTTACCTCTGCCGTACACTTCACCACTACCGGAAGTATCATCGGCTTTGTCTTAGGCTTCTTCGCAAGCAACTATCTCTACTTCGCCCTTGTCGGTGCAACATTGATCAGAATCGTGTTCTCACTCAATAGAATCTGTCCTCCAGCTGAAAACGGACAGGGTGGTTCCAAGCCTCTGTATCAGGCAAGAAGCTAATTTCCCAAGGACCGCTCAAACGGTCCTTTTATTATTAAAAGCATCAAGAAAGGAGAAAATGAATGAAAAAAGAACTCTTGCATAGTCTAAAAGAATCAAGCTTTGCCATTCTCCCGATCGTCATAGCTCTTTTGGTCATCAATTTCTGCATTCCCGGTCTCGAACTGAACCAAGGAACAAAGTTCGGACCTATCATCGTCGCACTTCTCGTCTCAATCGTCCCATTGATTCTTGGTACAACACTCTTCAGCATCGGTGCCGAGAAGTCCGTTGCCAAGATCGGTGAAGTCGTCGGCACCAAGATGACAAAGAAGAAGATGCTGTTGGCACTTCTTGCTGTCGCCTTCCTCTTGGGTCTTCTTGCCACCATCGCAGAACCGGATCTTGCCGTTCTGGCTGAACGTACCGGTGGCTCCAATGGAAAGGATTGGGGACTTGTCATCATCGCTGCCGTCGGTGTCGGAATCTTCCTTACCATCGGCATTCTGAGAGTCGCCCTTGGAAAATCACTGAAATACTGGTTGGCCATCGGATATGGCCTTGTCTTCACGTTGGGTTGCTTCGCCGACAAGAACATCTTCTCCATCGTCTTCGATGCCGGTGGTGTCACGACAGGCGTCGTGACGGTGCCGTTCATCATCGCCCTTGGCGTTTCCGTCGCCAACGTCCTCGGCGGAAAGAAGGCTGAAGATGCCTCATTCGGTTTCTCTGGCCTCTGCTCCTTAGGAACGGTTTTGTTTGTCATGATTTATATGGTTGTGCTGAGAAACCTTACATTCACCGGCAATGGGGAAGTCATCGATGGCATGACAAAGACACAGAATGCCCTTACGACCATCACTTTCGAGAAATTGGATACCTATGCACAGCTGGGAACGCTGCTTCTCGATGAGCTTCTTGCCTCACTGAAGAATGTCGCCATCTCCATGCTTCCGATGCTTGCCTTCTTCGTTCTCTTCAATATCTACGCCAAGGTCAAGGGAAAGGCTCTCTTGTCCATATATATCGGTTTTGGATATACTTTCGTCGGTCTGGTACTCTTCTTCCTTGGCGCTGAATCCGGCTTCATTCCGTTTGCCTATTCCTTCGGCAGATGGTTCGGAAATCAGGGAAAGGAAATCCTGTGGCTGATTGTAATCGTCGGTGTCGTGCTTGGTTTCATCTCCATGCTTGCCGAGCCTGCCGTCAAGATTCTTGCTGACAACGTCAACGAAGTCAGCCGTGGTTCCGTCTCAAAGAATGTCATCTATGTCGCCTTGGGTCTTGCCACATCCATCGCCATTTCCCTGAATGCCGTCAGGGTGACATATAACATCGATATGATGTATTTCGTCATTCCTCTCTTCATTCTTGCCATTGCTCTTTCCTTTGTCGCTCCGGAAATCTTCGTCGGTATCGCCATCGATGCCGCCGGTGTTGCCACAGGTACCATGGCGAGCTGCTTCTTCCTTCCTCTCTTCATCGGCTATACACAACAGATATACGGTGCAAATGATGGTGTCAACATCATGAGAAACGGATTCGGTGTCGTTGGATTGATGTCCATCATGCCAATCATCGCCGTCGAAATCATCGGTATTCTTGCCGTCGTCACGGAGAAGATGGCCTACAGGAAGGCACTTCTTGCCAACAGAGAGGCGGACGACAGCCAGATCATACATCTTCCTTCCATTGTAGCAACGGAGGCAAACTGACATGTTCTTCTTCAAAAGAAAAAAAGAATCCGTACAGGATAAGGGAAACGAGGAGAGACTTCCCTTTGAACAGAGGGAAAAGGTACATTCCCTATGTCTCTTCTTCACTATCGTCAACCGTAATCAGTCCGCTTTCTATACGAAGGCCTATCAGGATGTCGGTGCCAGCATGAGCATGATCTTCTATTCCCATTCCCAGCCACCGATCGAGATTGCCAACGTCCTAGGTCCCGACAATCTGAAAAAGGAAATCGTCATGACGATCACCAGAAGTGAATTCGTTCCAAAGCTGATGGAGATTGCCAAGCAGAGATTCGCTATTTCCAAGGCAGCCAAAGGCATCGCCTTCTCCTGCCCGATTGATTCCGTCAGCGGAATCTCCGTCTACAAATTTTTAGCCGATCAGAACAAAGAAATCAGGGAGAATGAAAACAATGCAAAATAATGAATTCGAATTGATCTTGGTCATCGTCAACAAAGGTACGACCGATTTGGTCATGTCCGCTGCCTGGAAGGCGGGATCCACCGGTGGAACCATCTCCGTCGCCAGAGGTACTGCCAATCCTGAGATGACGAAGTTCTATGGCATCAATGTCCAGCCGGAAAAGGAAGTCGTCTTCATCGTTGTCCCTGTCGATATCAAGGATAAGGTCATGAAGACCATCTATGACGAGGCGGGTCTTTCCAGCAAGGGTCAGGGCATCATCATTTCCCTTCCCATCAGTGATGCCGTCGGTCTTCCTTCTCCAAAGAAGAAGACAGAAGAAGAGACTAAACAGTAATCCTTATTTATATATATGTAAGCCTTCCTTCGTGCTGAGGGGAGGCTTTTCTTATATCCAGTCTGACAAAGAAAAAACCCAGCTTTCGCTGGGCTATTCTCACGATAATGGTGGATCCTAAGGGACTCGAACCCTTGGCCCACTGATTAAGAGTCAGTTGCTCTACCAACTGAGCTAAGGATCCATTTGAAACGTGCTTTAAAATTATATGATTTGTTGGATGAAAATACAAGAAAAAAATCAAAAAAATGATGTGTGTTTTTTAATGTGTTTGGAATATATGCAAATAACCACATAAATTGATACATTTTTATCAATATCAATTATGATAAAGCCTAATACTTTTGTGAATTCATGTAAAAAGCTGATGGAATCATATCTTCCATCAGCTTGATTTATCATGCGTTGAGCTTGTTTTCAGCCTTCTTCTCTTCTATGGTGACGATATCTTGGTTCTGGGGAACTGTATTTTCAGTATCGGGTTTCTTGAGGGAGAAGAGTGGTTTTCCGACACCGAATGTCGTCTCCGCGATTCTGACAAGGACTGATAGGAGTGATGAGAATCCGGTGAGATAGATGATGAGAAGCAACCACATCGTCTTGTTCAGGTAATGGTAGTCGATGCCGACAAGCTGTTCACATAGGGAATGATATTTGTCGCTTGTGGAAGGCATGTTACCTAAACCGAACACCATGACTATGACCATTACGATGGCGATGCAGAAACCGATGAAACGGAATCTGTTCTGCTTGTCGGAAAGAGGGAACACAGGCAGACAGCAGTTATATGCGACACCGATGGCGACGAATGTCATGCTCAGGGAGTTCAATGTCTTGAATCCGAGTTCATCAGCTTCCGTGAGCGTACCTGACGTGGAAGCGAAGTCGAGGAAGTTTCCGGTGTATCTGAAGATATAATTGAGACCGATTGCGGTCACCAGACATAGGGCAGCCGGTATGGCACGGATGAAGGTGTTGGTGAGGAACTTACCTTTGATCTGGGAACTGTTCTGTTGGATGGAAAGGAAGAGGGAGACAAAGCCGATGCAAACCATTTCCGTGATGAGAAGGTTATTCGGATCGAATGGGTAACGGATACCGTTTCCGTTGTTGACATAGGTGATGAGGACGATCACGGTGAAGACGATGGTGAATAATGTCTTCATCAGATAAAGGGCGGAGGAACGTTGGACGTTGTTGATGGCTCTTCTTCCTTCCTTGACGGCAGCAGGCATGCTGGCGAAGTTGGAATCGAGAAGGACGAGGTTGGCTGCATTTCTGGCAGCACTGGAACCATTTGCCATGGCGACGGAACAGTCTGAAGTCTTCATGGCCAAAATGTCGTTTACACCATCTCCGGTCATGCCGACGGTCTTTCCCTGTGTCTTGAGCTCAGAGACGATGATGGCCTTCTGCTCTGGAGAGACACGGCCGAAGACGGCATATTCGTTGACGATGTCCCTGACCTGGGTCTCATTGAGGCCTTCCAGGGAAATACATTTCTCTGCGCCGGGAACACCGCATTTTCCTGCGATTTCCGATGCTGTAAGAGGGTTATCACCAGAGATGATCTTGATGGCAACTCCATTTTCGACGAACCATTTGATGGTATCAGGTGCTTCGCTGCGGATATGATCCTCGAGGGCGAAGACGGCGACAGGCTTGAATCTGTCCTTGATTTCTCCGTTGACGATGGAATTCTCGCTGTGGCAGAGCATGACGACTCTGTATCCGGCCACCTGCTTCTTGGCAAGGTAGTCCGTGAGGGTCTTGTCTCTACCCTTGAAGATGTATTCAGGCGCACCGAGAACGAAGGTTCCCATACCATAGAATTCGACGGCGGAATATTTTCTGGCTGAGGAGAATGGAATCTGGTTGACGATCTTGTATTCCTTCTTCAGCGGGAATCTCTGTGATAAGGCGATGGATGTCTGGTTTGATTCCGAGAATGCGCTGAGGTAGGAACCGACAAGGTTATCCATCTGATAGGAATTGTCGATCATCAGGATTTCATCGACTCTCATGGTGCCATCCGTCAGGGTACCTGTCTTGTCCAGACAGAGGACATTGACTCTGGCGAGCATTTCGACGGAATAGAGGTTCTGAACCAATGCGTTCTGCTTGGATAAGGCAAGAACGGAACCGGCAAGGGCGATGGAGGTAAGAAGATACATGCCGGATGGAATCATACCGATCATGCTGGCTGCCATGGCCGTGACGGCCTTGGTGATGATTTCCCATGTGGTCAATGTCGGTGAGGCATAATACAGCCACTGGGTCCAGAAAGTCAGGCCTCCGAGAGGAATGATGATGATACCGATGATCTTGATGACGGCATTGAGGGAGCGGACGAGCTCGGATTTCGGCTTGTTGACTTCCTTGGCCTTGGCCTGGATGCCGGAGATATAATTGTACTCACCGACAAGGTCAGCTCTCAATGTGGCACTTCCGGAGACGACGAAGGAACCTGCATATATCTTGTCTCCTGGATTCTTCGTAATTGGCAGGGATTCACCGGTCAACAGGGATTCGTTGACTTCGATTTTTCCTTCCATCAGGATGGAATCGGTTGGAATCTGATCTCCGATCTTGATGAAATATATATCATCCAGTACAAGACCTTCCGTCTGGGTTACGATCGTCTCTCCGTTTCTCAGGACCTGGAAGGAAGAAGAGGTGACAAGCTTCAGCTTGTCGATGGTCTTCTTGGCTTTGATTTCCTGGTAGATACCGATGAGGGTATTCAGTATGGCGATGAAGAGGAATGTGATCTGACTGTATTGTCCGAAGACGATCAATACGGCAGCCAAGGCAAAAAGCAATACGTTGAAGTATGTTACGACGTTTTCGTAGATGATTATTCCGATGCTCTTTGACTGACCGGAATTGGATCTGTTGGTCAGTTCCTTTTCGATTCTTTCGTTGACCTGTTCATCATTTAGACCTATCTTCAGGTCCGGAGTGTATCTGATGGTATCCAGAGGCAGCTTTCTCTGATCGAGGGAAGGGACGACATCGGCATGAGGTTTCACTTTCTTTGTTTCTGCTTTTTCCTCAGCTTCTGTTTCTTCTTCGGTCTCTTTTACTTCGGCTTCATCGATGCTTTTTTCATCATTGTCTTCAGTTTCAGGCTTCTTTTTCCTTTTCAGGACTTTATCTTTTAATTCATTGATTCCCATAGTAATGTTATTTTACCAACTTTCTTGCACATATTTGTATAGAAATGTATGTTTTTGTCAAAAACGTATGGTAAGACGAACTTGGAGCATATGATTGATCAAAAATGGCAACACCAGAATATCTTGCTCATTCTTTGTGGAAGCAGTGTCAGTTTCATGGTCAATGATGTCATGGGATATGAAAGCCCGCTATATGGCAGGCGTACAGTCAATATGGAGCTGAAGCCATTGAATTATCATGAAGCATCACAGTTCTTTCCTGATTTCACGGACGAAGATAAAATCAAGGCTTATTGTATCTTGGGTGGAATACCATATTATTTGAATCTTTTCGATGATAAACTGTCCATAAAGGAAAACATTTCCAATACCATTTTCAAAGATATCAGTGTTTAAGGGACGAGCCGATGTTTCTTCTGAAACAGAAATTCAGGGAACTGAGTATCTATAACAGCATCATAGAGGCGATTGCGACAGGATCATCGAAATTCAATGAAATCTCTCAAAAAATCCATGAACCGTCGAGCAAATGTTCCATCTATCTGAAAAATCTGAAAGAAGTAGGTATTGTCGATAAAGTCCTTCCCTATGGTGAAAAGGAAGATTCAAAGAAATCCATCTATGAAATTTCAGATTTCTATTTTCGTTTCTGGTATCGTTTTGTCTTTGCGAACTCTTCCGTTCTTGCCTTGCTTGGTGAGAAGGATTATACAAATCTTATTTATGAGGATATTCCATCTGTTTTGGGGAATGCGTTTGAGAAGGTATGCCTTCAATATATGATCCTTTTGGCCAAAAGCGGTAGGCTGCCTTTTGTCCCCAAGGGACTTTCGAGATGGTGGGGCTATGACCCGATTTCAAAAAAACAGAATGATATTGATATACTTGGGATAAACGGAAACAAAGGCATCTTCTGTGAATGTAAATTCAAGAACAAGGAATTTGATTTAAAGGAATTCGAAGACCTGATCCATGCAAGTAACCTGTTTGAGGATGTGACGGAGAAATATTATTACATTTTTGTCAAGAGCGGATACACACAATCCGTAATTGATGAAAGCAAAAAGTATAACGTAAAGCTTCTTACCATAAGTGATCTTTTTTCTTTTGAATCAGCTTGATGATCAAGAAGAATTCGTTTGCTTCCGGCACATGTCGGAACCATCAATCTGAAGCTCTTTATGGAAAACTTCTCAACAAAAAACTGAGACAGATGACTATCTCAGCAAAGGAATGATGGGATTATTTCTCTTCCGGCTTGTTTGGTACGACATGATGCTTTCTGCATCTTGCCTCATAGGATTCCTTGGCGCCGACAAGGATGATGGGATCATCGAATTTGGCTGGCTTTCCGTCGACAAGACGCTGAGTCCTGGTGGCTGCGCATCCGCAGATGGTGCAGGCTGCCGTAAGTTTTGTGACGAATTCAGCCCTGGAGAGAAGCTCCGGCATCGGACCGAAAGGCTCTCCACGGAAATCGGTATCCAGACCGGCGACGATGACTCTGATGCCTCTGTCAGCAAGCTTTTCAACGAGTGGGACGATCGGCTGGCCGAAGAACTGGACTTCATCGATGGCAACGACCTGGGTGTCTTCGGTGATGTTCTTTTCGATGTCATTCACGCTGGATACGGCAAGTGCCTGGTATTTTTCTCCGTCATGTGAGGAGATGGCAGACTTGTCATAACGGTTATCTATGGCCGGCTTGAAGGCGATGATCTTCTGATGGGCATAGGAGAGAGTTCTCACTCTTCTTATCAGTTCCTCACTTTTTCCTGCGAACATAGGTCCGCAGATGACTTCTACCCAACCCTTCTGTAATTCTTGATACATATTGTGACCTCTGACGATTCGCGCTTGATTATAGCAATTCAGCTGTTCCTTTTTAAGGACAAATAAGCAACTTGAAAATCATTGATGGGTACTCTATCATGGCTTTTGCGTAACCATGGCCTATTTTTCACAGGCGAAAACATATCATGATTCATACATGTCCATCATTTTGACAGGAATGACGAATTGATAGCACTAACATATTTGTGTTTTCGATACTAGCCTTTATAGTAATCGCGTCGAGGAGGAATCATATATATGAAAAAAGGTAACATTCTTATTGTCAAGGACGACAAGCTTCTTGTATTGTCCGATAACTGCTACTACATCGTAAAAGGAAAAGGTCATGTCGGTGACTTGCTTGAATTTGACCTGCAGACATCACTTGCCATGCCATCATATCTGTTTGCCATCGCCGCCATCGAAGACGGAGATTTGGACAATACGATGAAATTCATTCAAACTGAATGGTTCAAGAAGTAAAATAGAGTCAGTCGAAAGACTGACTTTTATTTTGAGGTGAATCATGAAATTCAAAATCAGCGAACATCCATCCGTCATTCTCTTTCTCGTGTCTTTGGTCATACTCGGCATTTCCATCTTTCTGAATGTGCTCTATCAGTGGAAGATATATTCCATCATCGCCATCGTGCTTGCAGGAGGGGCCGTTCTCGTCCTCGGATATTCCATGATGAAGGACATATCCATATATCTGAAGAAGAAAAATGAATATGACGAAAGAAACAGGAATCAGAACGACGATGAAAAGTGGTGATTCCTTTCTGAAGGATTACTTCCCGTCCGGATGGAATGACTTCTTTCTGAAGGAATGTGAGAAAGACTACTTTTCTTCCCTGGATGAGATGGTGAAGGAAAAATACATGTCCGGAACGGTCTATCCACCGAAGGAAAATATTTTCCGTGCCTTTGATCTTGTCTCTCCAAAGGACATAAAGGTCGTCATATTGGGTCAGGATCCCTACCATGAGAAAAACCAGGCCAACGGATTGGCCTTTTCCGTCTCGGAAGGAGTTCCTCTTCCTAGGTCATTGGTGAACATCTATAAGGAACTGAATCTGGAATACGGATACCCCATACCGAAGAGAAACGGTCTTCTTGAGGCCTGGGCCAGACAGGGTGTCTTTCTTCTGAATACGTCTCTCAGCGTCGATGAGGGAAAGGCGAATTCCCATTCGAAGCTAGGATGGGGAAAGTTCACCGATGATGTCATCATGTATCTTGATTCGCTTGATCAACCGATCGTCTACATTCTTTGGGGAAATTATGCCTTCTCCAAGAAAGACCTCATCCATAATGGGAAATCCTTCATCATCCATGCTGCCCATCCAAGTCCTCTCAGCGCATCCAGAGGATTCTTTCATTCCGACTGTTTCATGAAATGCAACGGATACCTTCAGGAAAACAATCTTGGGATGATAGACTGGCAGATATCGGATTGATGAAAAAGGAGGAAATCCGAAAAATTCCATGATTAAAGCGCTTAACAATTTTGGTGGAAATTATCTCCCCAAGCAACTATAATAATTTTATTCGTGTGCTTATCTATTTCACAAAGGAGAAATTTTGATTATGACTGAAAATGAAATGATTTCCAAAATCCAGGCATCTGCCGATAAGACTTCAGAAAATTTCCCGTTCAAGAGAACAGCCAAACTCGATTTGGTCTATACCGAAGTTCAGGAAGACGGAAGTACGGATTGCTATTGCATCGGTAGTGATATGCCGGTTCTTGTCTATCGTGTCTTCAACGTCAAGGAAGACGGAACAACCACCGAGTATGGTGACATCAAGGTCGCCGTCGAGAAGACCAGACATTATAACTTCGACGTCAAGCCGACTCTCGGTGTCGAGAAGACTCCTCTCATCACCGGCGAAAGCGGTGAATACGAGATTGTTCTCGAGAACAGATTGGAGAACAACGGTGTCGAAATCAAGTTGAAGTCCTCCATCGGAAGAGATCTCACCATGATCGAAATCTATCGTTATTTCGACTATGTCTCCAAGATCTATTTCGTCAGCTGTGTCGCTGTTTCCTTCGGCGGACAGTATCTCTTCTCCGTCACTCCGGACAGCAAGCATCTCCGTCTCATCGTCGGAAACAATCCAGAAGTCCATGAACGTGTCAATATGATCACTGAACTTCTCCAGGCCAGACTTCTTCCGTCCTATCAGACCATTGCAGCCGGTGCCCAGCTTCTTTCAAGCGGTGTCGCCCATGTCAAGCTGAATGGCCAGAATGGCGAAGAGACCGAATTTGATTCCCAATTCTGCTATGATGACCAGGAAACCCAGACCAGATATGTCTTCTTCGGAAAGAAGGGTGCAACCAAGGAAGGCATCATCCTTGTCCAGGATGTCTTTACCCAGCAGTTTTCCATGTCCAATCAGTGGACTGAGGAACAGAAGGCAGCCGTCGACAAGTTCAAGGAACTCATGAAGAACAATCCGGATGAGTTCAACAAGCATGTTGCTTCGGTCTTTGCCGATGACCTCGATTTCAGATACAATGCTTATAAGAACGGAACTTTGAAGGCTGAAGCTCCTGTTGCTCCAGCAGCTGCCGAGGACAAGAAAGCAGAATAAACTTTCTCTCATCAACGGAGGGCCAATATGAACCAACTGAAATCCAAGTATATCTGTTTGGACAATCATAAAGGTTTGAAGTGTGTTTTTTCAACACTAGGTGCAGGCGTCAGGTCACTGACGCTTTTTGATGAACCGATGATTCTGGAACTGAAGGATGAAGAAACTTATCTTTCCTCTCCACAGCTTTTCGGAAAGACGGTATCGAGATTCATCGGAAGAATTCCTTCCACGGTGGATATCAACGGGAAAAAGTATGACTTGGAGGAATCCACACCGGGCATCTGTCTCCATGGTGGATATGCCAAGAGCATGATCTATGTCAATTATGAGCCGGAAATCGTGGAAACCGAAGAAGCCATCATGGTTATCTTCCATGGCTATAGCAAGGACGGGGAATGCGGATTTCCAGGAAACCTGAAGGTCAACGTCACCTATTGCATCTCCAAGGATCTCAACATCCTCACCATCAAATATGATGCGGAATCGGATAAGGATACCATTCTTTCCCTTTCCAACCATATGTATTGGAATTTCCCGGGGACGAAGAATGTCGATGACTATAAACTTCAGATCAATGCCAGCCGCTATGGAACCTTCCGTGATGAATCCCAGCTGATAAATGGCGCAGCCATGGTACCGGGATATCTTGACTTCACTTCCATGGCATCCCTGAAGGAAAAACTGGATCAGATTGAGGAAAACATACCTCAGATTGGAACGCTGGATCATACATTCCTGTTTGACCATGTCAATGACTTACAGCCTCAGGTAAGGCTATGCAATGACGAATATGACGTCGAATGCTATACTGACTATGATGCCGTCAATCTCTATGTCGATTCCACTCTGTCCGAGGTTGACTTCACTAACGATGATGATCTCATTCATGAGAAGAGAAGAGGCATCGCCATCGAACCACAGCAGTTCGTGCTCGACCATTTCATTCTGAAGGCATATGAGAAATATTCTCATTTCATCACCTATCGCATAAAGAAAAAATAAAATTGCGGCTGTTTGAAAAGACAGCCGTTTTAAGAAAGGGGAAAAACATGTTTGCAGTAATCACCGGTGGAACAAGCGGACTTGGAATGGATATGGCAATATCCTTGGCCAGGAGAGGATACGACCTTTTTCTGGTTTCCAGGACGAAAGGTCAAATAGAGGAACTGAGAAAGAAGTTTCCGGAAAGAAGAATCGAATTCCTCTCCTGCGACTTATCCAGGGAAGAAGACTGTTACCGTCTTTTAAAAGAGACTGAGGACCTGGATGTCTTTCTTTTTGTCAACAATGCCGGATATGGTGATGTCGGAAGAATGCTTGACACCTCGATGGAAAAGGAAGTCAACATGGTGAAGCTCAATGATGTCGCTTCTTTGATTCTCATCAAGAATTTCCTTCTTAGGTTCATCAGGAAGGGAAATGGAAGAGTGCTTTCCGTCTGCAGTGCGGCAAGCTTTGGAGCTGCCGGATACATGAATGTGTATTATGCCTCAAAGGCATTCGTGTATTCCTTGGGACATGGCTATCACCGTGAGCTTAAGGACATGAAGTCGAAAGTCACGATATCCATGCTCTGCCCCGGTCCGATCAAGACTGGATTTGAGGAACGTGCGGGTGCCAAATTCTCCTTCCATACCTATAAGTCGGAATATATCGCCGAGTATGCCGTAAGGAAATTCCTCAAGGGGAAACTCGAGATCGTCCCTGGCATGAAGATGAAGCTTGCCCATACGTTCAGCCATCTGTTCCCGAAGAGATTCATCTCCAAGGTACTGAACAAGCAGGCTGAGATAAAATGAAATCGTAACATAAAAAGTGTATTCCTTTTTACGGGAATACACTTTTTGTCAATGAAGAGAAATTTTATTCAGAGACTTTGTCTTCTTCCTTGCCGGCCTTTGGCTTTCTGATGGCAAAGAACAGCCATACGCCAAGTCCAGCGACGACAACGACATCGATACCGATCATGACAGGTACCCACCAGGCAAAACCATCGGTCTTGGTTCCCTTGTTGATTTGATCGACATCAGCGGAGGCATTGTAGACAGAATTGGTATAGGCAGCATTGAGGATGGTATAGAGGAGGTTCTTCGTGCTCTTTCTTAAGGAATATTCGTAGTGTTTGCTGGTTGTGTCATAGGTGAGTTCTCCACCCATGAAGCCACTCATCCAAAGGTCTCCGCCGTGACGGATGGACTGATCACCGTTCATGAATTCATGATGATCGGCATAATCGGTGAGGAAGGATCCATGATATCCCCATTCACCTCTTAAGACACCATTGTCACCTAACAGACCTAAGCTTGCGCCAGCCCAGACACCACCGATTCTTCCATAGGAGGTCATGATGCCAGTGGCTCCGCCTTCCTTGACGGCGATTTCGAATGGCTTGAGATATGTTTCTCTCAGAGCCTGTTCGCTGATCCAGTTATACATGGCATCACGGTTCCATTCCTGCTCGTACAAGGCCAAATGCTTGACCCAGACATACATACCAGTATTCTTGACTGCCTTGATCGTCTGACTTGCAAGGGCACCGGAGAGAACGCTGTCTTCGGAATAATATTCGAAGTTACGGCCACCGAATGCAGAACGGTGGAGGTTGATTGCCGGACCATACCAGCCATCATATCCCAAGGATGCACCTTCTTTTCCGACGGCAAGACCTAAGCTGTAGGCAAGAGACTTGCTGAAGGTCTGACCGATGACGTTCTCATTCGGGAAACCAGTACCGATCTTCTTGGTGTACATGGCGATACCGAAGCTTCCCAACTGGTTAGGACCATCCGTATCGGTGGTCCTGGTCTTTCCGATGGAAGCCATTGCCCTGGTTCCGCCATAACCGGAAGTCGTAAGGGAAACGGCTTCTTCCTTGGCGACCTGATCGAGGAGGTCATTCCATTTCTCGGAGTTGTAGTCCTTACCCAATTCGAGACCGAGCTCGGTGATCTTGCCAGTGCTGTCATAGATGGAAAGACCGTTGTTCTTTCCCCATGTGACGGCCGGATCGTTGCTTGCGCTGTCTTCCTTTGCGATATCCTCGGCTGTGAAGAGGTTGCTGTCGAGAAGCTTCTGGGTCATCGTTCTTGTCTTGTTTGTGGAGGTGGAAGAGAAGGTATCCTTGAAGTTGGATCTGGAGAGGAACTTGACGTTCTGATCAGTGTCAGTGCCATCGACGGAGATGCCGTCGAGAGCCTGGGAGCCGGTGAACTTGTTGTTCACCTTGCTTCCGGTATCCGGATCCGTCTCATAGACGGTGGAATCGATGTGATATTCCCATGTTGCATTTCCATAGACGGAATTTGCGGTGTTCTTGATTTCGTGGATGTTGTGGGAATCGGAACGGAGAGACAGGGTGTAGTTTCCTTCGTCGAGGATGTAGGCACCTAAGGTATTGTCTGAGTTCTTGTGGGCGGAATCATAGGAGGCCATGTCATAGACATCGAGGCTGAGATTGACATCTTCGTATTCACCTGGCTTGAGAACCTGGGTCTTGGCAAAATCAGCGAGGTTGACGCTGGCTTTTTCCACCTGACCGGATTTCCATGTCGGTGTATAGTAGAGTTCGACGACATCCTGACCACTCGCCTTTCCGGTGTTGGTGACACGGATGGTGACGTTGATGCTGTCATCCTTGCCTAAGGTGGAACTTGCATTCTTGTCCATCTTGACGACTTCCCAGGAGAAGTCGGTATAGCTTAGGCCATAGCCGAACGGATACTGGACAACGGCATCATAGCCAGTTCCATAATCGTTCTTGATGTCCTTGAAATAGCCTTCGGTATCGGCGGTCTCATAGAATTTATATCCGACATAGATGCCTTCGGCATAATCCGTATAGGCAACACCGCCATAGGCAGCACCTCCATCGACACCGACATTGCCGTTGGTGACGATCAGAGGATAGGTAGTGGATGGAGCATCCTTATAATAGGTTTCCGTATCCATGCCACCGGAATTGACATAGTTCGGATTGGATTCGAGGGAATAGACGTAGGTATCGGAGAGCTTTCCGGATGGATTGACCTTTCCGGAGAGGACACTCGGAATGGATTTTGCTCCATAGGTACCTGTGGCGCCGACGACAAGGCAGGAATCAAGTCCTTCAATCGTGTTCAGGAATCCGAGTTCCATGGCGTTGGTGGAATTGACGACGACGATGACGTGGCCATAATTCTTTCCGACATAGGTGAGGAGTTCTTCCTCTTCGGTGGAAATCTCGAGGTAGGTACGAGTCTTGTCTACCGTTTCGGTTCCGTTGGCATGGGCTGTTTCATCGAAGTCACCTTTGTACTGGACTTTCGGACAGTCATTGGATTCACCGGTGATTCTGCCGATGACAACGATGGCTGTGTCAGAGAAGTTCTTGGCTTCGTTGAGCAGGGCGTCGGAATAATAGCTCTTGTCGCTGATGCTTGGCTCATAGAGACGGGAAAGCTGATAGGAATAGGAATTCAGGGCTCCTTTGGAAAGATACGGTCTTTCAGATTTGTAGTCCTGATACATCTTCGTGAGGTTGGCGTTCGTCTCGACACCGGCATCCTTGAGAGCGGAAAGAAGGTCGATGGATGGTGCGACGGCACCTTCCTTTGTCGTTGTCTGACCGGAACCGGAGCCAGAGCTTACCCACTGGGTCGATGACCAACCGAAAACGTTGACCTTCTTCAAGGAAGATTCATCCAATGGAAGGTTCTGGTTCTCGTTCTTGACCATGACGATGCCTTCGTCTTCAATCTGCTCTGCTAAAGATGCAGATTCCTTTCTGGCGACCTGGACTTGCTCGTTGTTGGTGTCATAGGATACCAAGACCGTGTTGAGTTGGTCTTTGAAGGCGATGGCAACAATGTTTGCTGCTACCACTGCCGTAGCCAGGACACCGATGGAGATAAGAGAGATGGTTTTTGCTTTCTTTTTCATTATGAAAACCTCCTGTAAAGCGGTTTCATTATAAAAAAGAGAAAATCCTGATTGCTGTTTTAGGTGTTATTTGGCTTGATTTCTTTTCTGTTCGGTCGGCAAAAGGATGTCGATGATGAATTTGCCATTATCCACATAGATGTGGCAATGGCCATGATATTTCGTGACGAGATAACGGATACTCTTGATTCCGAATCCATGCTGTGTCTTGTCGTTCGATGAGGTGACAGGCAAGCCTTCCCTATCGAAGATGACATCGTTGCGGCAGTCGTTTTCCAGATGGATGAAGACCTGATTCAGTGTCTTTTCCATCTTCAGGGAGATGTTGTTTCTCGCCTGCTCCTTAAGTCTGCTGACACCGTCGATGGCATTGTCGAGCATATTGCTGAAAAGATAGAGAACGTCGACATAATCCATGAAGTCGATGGCTGTGCCATCGGCGATGATGGATAAGGATATGTTTTCCTTGTCACATAGTCTCTTTCTGCTGATGAGGACACTGTCCAGGGCTTGGTTTCCCGTATGGATGTTTTCCTCGAAGTTGGCCAAGGTCTTGTTGATTTCATCAATCTCATTCCGCTTATTGTCCGTGGAAAGGGAAGAATTGAGCAGGTTCATCATATGCTTCAGGTCATGGACCTTTCTGTTGATGACATCCTGGTTGTTCTTCTCCTGAACCATTCTCTTTCGTTCGCTTTCGAGAAGAAGTTCAACGACCTGATTGTCCTGTTCAAGCCGGTTCATCCTGGTGAAGGAATAGAGGAGAAGAAGGCTGGAGAAGGAGATGAGAAAACTATAGAGATGGCAGATAGCCTTGATGACGTCGGTGGCATTTTGGAAATCGGCGTGGAATTGCACATATACGTTGAAGACATCGGCGGAAAGAAGGAGGAATCCGGCAAAGACGAGAAAGTTAGGACTGTGTTTTCTGATTTCACAGTTTTTGTGGACCTTTCTCGAATAAATGAAGTAATAGACAAATATAAAAGGAATATATGCCAGGAAATCAAAAAGAAGTCCAGACTGAAGCTTGGTCAGTGTGAAATGGGACTTGAGTGGCTCGAGCAGGGAATAGACTCCGTGCTGGAAGGAATATCCGGCGATCATCACAAAAAGAATCTCTTTCCATGTCAGAGAGAAGGAAACGAATATTGGAACATAGGTGATGAGCCATATGATGATGAACCAGAAGGAGACTGAGATGATGGAAGTGTAGAAGGTGGGTATGGTTGTACTGAATAACCAGAACAGAAGAAAACAGACAAGGTAATAGGATATGACCGATATGGACAGACGTAACGGGAATCTGTTCTTCCTTGGGAAATGAATCAGAAGTGCGCCTTCTCCGAAGATCAGTTCAAGCTGAAAGAAGAAACAAAAATATCCATAAGTGCTGAATATCTCGGTCATTGTTCCCTGTTCCTCTGGGAAAGATACTGCATGTATTCTTCGATGAACTTCTGTTTTCTTCTTCTTGCCAAAGGCATTTCCTCACCACCTACGATGATGCTTGTGGGAAGAATCTTCTCAAGATAGTTCGGATTGATAAAAAGACCTGACGATGCCTGAAGCAGGGTATAGCCGGAAAAGGAACTGATTGCCTGTTCCAGTGTCTGTCTCTTGTTGTAGGTTCCATAGGCCGTATGATAGAAAGTATAGTTCTTTTCCTTTTCGATATAGTGTATATCCTTAGTATATATGCAGACGATTTCATCATCCTTTCCGTTGACCATGACGACTTTCTTCTCCTGTGTCCTTGCAAATGCGATGGCACGGGAAAATCTGTCCTGGAAGGAACTGTAGACGACAGGCTTGACGATGAAGTCCATCGCATTGACCTCATAACCCTTCAGGGCATAGTTTGCCATGTTGGTCTCAAAGATGATGGGCACGCTCTTGTCCCTTTCCCTCAGAATTCTTGCCGTCTTGAGTCCGTCAGGTTCCGGCATTTCTATATCCAGAAAGACAACATCGAAATCCCTGTTGGAATCCAGAAATTCCTTTCCGGAAGTAAAACTGGTGACTTCCAGGGAGACTTCGTGTTCTTTCTGATATTGCTGGATATGGTCTTTCAGGACATTCAGATCCTGAAGACAGTCGTCAACGATGGCAATGTTCATGTTTTTATTCTAACATACTTTGCCGGCGTGTATGGAAACAAGATGAACGATTCATCTAAAATCCCTCAACAATCGATAAAATCGACTTTGTCGATATGCTTCGAAAATAAAATTTAGCACTTTACCCTTGCAATTGCTAAACTCTCGCATATAATATGAATTGTCGATAAAAAAGAAAGAAATTTTCGGAGGTAAAAAAATGATTAAACCTTTAAGAGATTATGTCGTGTTGGAGAAGTTGCCGGAAGAAAAGAAAGTCGGATCCATCATCATCGCAACAGCCAAGGATAACGAATCTGCCGTTGCCACGGTCATCGCCGTAGGCCCTGGCTATACTGACAAGGACGGAAACGAAATCAAGGTCGAAGTCAAGGTCGGTGACAAGGTCATCTACAAGAAGTATTCCACAACTGATTATGAAGACAAAGGCAAGAAGCTGATGCTGATCAAGGATGGCGACATCATCGCCATCGTTGACTAAGGAAAGGAGATTATCGAATTATGGCTAAAAAAGTTACTTATGGAAAAGAAGCCAGAGACAATATGCTTCGCGGTGTCGATATCTTAGCCGATACCGTCAAACTTACCCTTGGTCCAAAGGGGAGAAATGTCGCCTTGGATTCCGGATATGGTTCTCCGAAGATTGTCAATGACGGTGTTTCCATCGCCAGGGAAATCGAACTTGAGGACAAGGAACAGAATGCCGGTGCCAAGTTGGTCTACGAAGTCGCAAACAAGACGAATGACATCGCCGGTGATGGTACCACCACCGCCACTGTCTTGGCTCAGGCCATGATCCACAATGGATTCAAGGCTGTCGACAACGGTGCCAACCCGGTTCTCGTCCGTTCCGGTATCGATAAGGCAAGCAAGGCCGTCTCTGACGAGCTGTTGAAGAAATCAAAGAAGATTTCCACTGCTGCCGATATCGCTTCCGTTGCTGGTATCTCTGCCGGCGATGCCGAAATCGGACATACCATTGCTGATGCAATGGAAAAAGTCGGCAAGGATGGTGTCATCACTGTCGAAGAAGGAAAAGGCTTCGATACGACTCTTGATGTCGTTCAGGGTATGCAGTTCGACAAGGGCTACATTTCTCCATACATGGTCACAGATTCCGAAAAGATGACCGCTGAACTCGAAAATGCCTATATCATGGTCACTGACCAGAAGATCAGCAACATCCAGGATATCCTCCCGATGCTTCAGTCCGTTGTTGAATCCCATAGACCTCTTCTCATCATCGCCGATGACATCGACAATGATGTTTCCTCCACATTGATTGTCAACAAGCTTCGCGGCACCTTCAATATCGTTGCCGTCAAGGCTCCTGAATTCGGTGACAACCAGAAGAACATCCTTCAGGATATCGCCATCATGACTGGTGCAAACTTCTTCTCCAAGGATCTTTCCATGCAGTTGAAGGACATCACCATCTCTGATCTTGGTTCTGCCAGAAAGGTCAAGGTCACCAAGGACAGCACGACCATCGTCGATGGTGCCGGTGATCCGTCTTCCGTCGCCAACAGAGTCAGCGAACTCCGTGGTCAGATCGAACAAACCAAGTCCGACTATGACAAGAAGAATCTCCAGAAGAGAGTTGCCAAGCTTTCTTCCGGTGTTGCCGTCATCCGTGTCGGAGCAACCACCGAGACTGAGATGAAGGAAAAGAAGCTCAGACTCGAAGATGCCATCAACGCCACAGCAGCAGCTGTCGAGGAAGGTGTCGTCGAAGGTGGCGGTATCGCCCTCATGAAGGTCTATAAGGCCCTCAAGGGAACACTCAAGGATGACAATGCCGATGTCCAGAAGGGTATCGATGTCGTTCTCAACTCCCTCACTGCTCCTTTGTTCCAGATGTCCGTCAATGCCGGATTTGATGGCGATGACGTCATCGACATGGAGAAGGCCAGCAAGGATGATCTCGGCTTTGACTCCAAGACCGGTAACAGAATCGACATGATGGACAATGGCATCATCGATCCTACCAAGGTCACCAGAACGGCTGTCATGAATGCCGCTTCCATCTCTGCCTTGTTCATCACGACCGAAGCTGTCGTCACTGAACTCCCGAAGCCGGAAAAGCCGGTAGGTGGTGCCGGTGGCATGGGCGGAATGGACTACTAAATCAGAAGCTGATTCATTGACCATCCAGGTTTTCCTGGATGGTCTTTTATTTGAAATGTCCGTGTTGAAAAAGAGTATTGATGGCTTTAAAATATGAGTATATTGAAAGGAATTCATGTATATGAAAAAGAAATTCAGACTATTGCTGCTCTCCACATTCCTTCTTACGGGATGTAGGGCAAATTATGCGTCATCGTTTTTGAGTGATTCCACTTCTGCAAGGGAACCGAAGATAGAGGAAATCTATAGCCTTTATCAGGCCAATGGTGGAACCCTCACCTATGAGGAATGGTTGACTTCCATCAAGGGTGAGAAAGGAGATGCCGGTGCTTCCATCCTTACGGGAAAGGGAGTTCCTGCCTCTACTTTGGGAGCTGAAGGTGATTCCTATATCGATCTGGATACCTGCGATGTCTATTCCAAGAAATCCGGTGCCTGGACTAAGGCTGGAAACATCAAGGGAACTGTTGGAGAAGTTGGTGCAAAAGGTGATCAGGGTGAGAAGGGTGAAACCGGTGCTGATGGAAAATCCGCATATCAGATCTGGCTTGATGCCGGTCATACCGGTACGGAAGAGGATTTCCTCAGTTGGCTTCAGGCCAGTTCCGACACCAATGAACAGGGACTTGAATTCTACATTCAGGATGACGGCACCTATGCCGTGTCTTTAGGTACCTATTGCCTTGTCAAGAAGGCTGTCATTCCTCAGACATATAATGGGAAGACCGTCACGACATTCCTCAATTCCTATATGGCCAGCAGCGGAAACTGTTATGTCGAGGAAATCGTCCTTCCGGATACCATCACCACAATCGGCGACCATGCTTTCTATGGATTGTCAAAGCTGAAGACGGTCAACATTCCGGATGGCGTTACTTATATTGGTGATGAGGCGTTCTTTGATTGTAAATCCCTGACAACCATCAACATTCCAAACAATCTTACATATTTAGGAGAAAATGTGTTCTCGAATTGTACTTCTCTGACATATAACGAATTCGAGGGTGGCAATTACATCGGTAACGCAACCAATCCATATTTGATTCTTATGAAAGCCAAGAATGCTTCTTCCGTTGTCATTCATAACAATTGCAAGTATATTCAGTCTGATGCTTTCTCTGGACTTACTGAACTTAAGACCATCACATTGCTGAGTTGGCTTACAAAGATCGAATCAAATATGTTCCTAGGCTGCTCTTCCTTGACTAGCATAAAGATTCCGGATGGTGTCACAACTATCGGTGATTGTGCCTTCAGTGGTTGCTCATCCTTAACCAGCATCACATTGCCGGATGGCCTTACTTCAATTGGTTCCAGCGCTTTCGGATATTGTACATCCTTAACCAGCATCACATTGCCGGATGGCCTTACTTCAATTGGTTATGGAGCTTTCGAAAATTGTACATCTTTAACCAGCATCACATTGCCGGATGGCCTTACTTCAATTGGTTCCAGCGCTTTCGGATATTGTACATCCTTAACCAGCATCACATTGCCGGATGGCCTTACTTCAATTGGTTATGGAGCTTTCGAAAATTGTACATCCTTGACCAGCGTTGTGATTCCGGATAGCGTCACATCTATTGGGGACTATCTATTTGGATGGGATTATAAGTATGATGATGATACTGGTAAAAGTTCCTTTAACATATATTATGCAGGTACTTCTGATCAGTGGAATTCCATCTCCAAGAGCAGTGAATCTTATTTCAAGAATTTCAACATCTATTATTACAGTGAAACAGAACCTTCTGACACAACCTTGCTTTATTGGCATTATGTCAATGGTGTCGCAACAGCATGGTAATCTGAAAACAAACATCTGATTGACTTATAGGGACTATTCTGACTTCAGGATGGTTCCCTTTTCTTCATGAACATTTCATGTCGCTTTCTGTCCATTTGATGTTTGTTTCCATGTCTGTTTTCCATTTAGATTATATTTTTCGATTCCAATCAGTCATGTAACCGGTTTATTGACTATAATATTGTCAATTGAAAGGAGCCTGACAATATGGCAAATCGTTTTGTTCTTAATGAAATTTCCTATCACGGACATGGTGCGATTGAAAGCATCGTTCCGGAAGCGCAGAGCAGAGGATTCAAGAAGGCATTGGTCTGTTCTGATCCATCCTTGGTGAAGTTTGGTGTCACTGCTAAGGTCACTGACCTGCTCGACAAGGCCGGCATCGCCTATGAGATGTATACAAACATCAAACCAAATCCGACCATCGAGAATGTCACTAGTGGTGTTGAGGCATGCAAGAAGGCAGGGGCTGATTTCCTTCTGGCCATCGGTGGAGGTTCCTCCATGGATACCGCCAAGGCCATCGGCATCATCATCACCAATCCGGAATTTGCGGATGTGCGTTCACTTGAAGGTGTCGCCCCGACAAAGAAGCCTTGTCTTCCAATCTTTGCTGTTCCGACTACTGCCGGAACCGCAGCTGAAGTCACCATCAACTATGTCATCACCGATGTCGAGAAGGTGAGAAAGTTCGTCTGTGTCGATGTCCATGACATTCCGGTTGTCGCCTTTGTCGATCCTGACATGATGTCTTCCATGCCAAAGGGACTTACTGCCTTCACCGGCATGGATGCCCTGACTCATGCCATCGAAGGCTATATCACCAAGGGTGCATGGGAAATGTCTGACATGTTCCATATCAAGGCCATCGAGATCATCGGAAAGAACCTCAGAAAGGCGGTCGAGAATGACCCTGACGGAAGAGAAGGAATGGCTTTGGGCCAGTACATCGCCGGTATGGGATTCTCCAATGTCGGCTTAGGTATTGACCATGCCATGGCTCATACCCTTTCCGCATACTATGACATTCCACATGGAAAGGCATGTGCAATGCTTCTTCCTATCGCCATGGAATTCAATGCTCCTGTCTCCGGAACAAAGTATAAGGACATTGCCATCGCCTTGGGTGTCGAAGGTGTCGACAAGATGTCCCAGGATGAATATAGGGCTGCTGCCATCGCTGCCGTGAAGAAGCTCGGAAATGATGTCGGCATTCCGGATAAGTGCCCGGAAATCAAGAAGGAAGACCTTGAGAATATCTCCAGAGATGCACTCAAGGATGCCTGCTATCCTGGAAATCCGAGGGAAGCCAGCCTTGAACAGGTCAAGGAACTCTTCTCCAAGTTGATGTAATTTCCCGTTTTCTGCAAAAAAAACAAAGGTTGGAAGTATTTATGCACTTCTAACCTTTTTTATTTTGCTATAATGTTTAGGTAGAAAATGGATGGTAATATCATGGAAGAAAATAAAGAAGATCTCTATATCACGAAAACAAATCTATTGTCCTGTGAGGATGTCGTTTCCTATTTGTGGAACAAGTGCGACCGCAACTCTGATCCGTTCAAGCCTGCCAAGGCCAAGACTTTCAGTGACAAGATTCTCTTCTCCGACAAGATCGATGGTGACCTTGTGAAGAAGGAATACAATATTTCCGGTTCCGACATCCGTCACATGTCATTGAAGAATCATCAGGAATATGATGTCGACCTGATGGAATTCGAGACATTCGATGAGGAAAAGAATTCTCTTTCCAAGGGAAAACTCGTCATCATCTACAGACCGATCGAAAAGTTCTATTATATTCTCCGTCTCGATGGTGAGAAGGATCTTACCCTTCTTGTCAAATGCATCCAGAAAAAGCATCTGTTTGCATCCTTCCCGACAGAGACGATTCAGTTCTTCTGAAAAAAAGAAACTTCTCCTATGATATCCATACGGATATTCTCGGAGAAGTTTTTTCTTGTCTTAGTCTATTGATGTATATTCGGAGCTGACCGGCTTGTCGACGGTAATGTTGCTTGACATGTCGAATTCGAATTTCATGGACATGTCAATCTCGATGCTGAATGTCGTCTTGCCTGTGACATAGGAACTGCTGGCGGAAGCCGCGGAATCAACGAACACCTTTGCATCGATGCCAAGGGAGTTGATGCCTGTCGTAGTGGAACCGATGAAGGCAAGGCTGAGAGAGGATTTCTCTTTGAAGGTGACTTTGGCCGTTGAAGAGGTACTGGCATCGAAATCGCTCTCCTCTTCGTTCAGATCTTTTCCATCCAGGGTGACACTATAGGAATAGGTGTCCTTTCCATGGTCCATGTACTTTCCGTCTTCATCCTTTTCGAGGTACTTCTCGATGTAGTCGGTGAGACTTTCGACTTCCTTTCTTATGCTTTCATAGTCCATATAGGAGCTATCGCTTACCTTGGACTTGATCTTTCCGCCGTGCAAGTCTTTGTTCTTGTACATGGAGGAGATGATGTCATAGGTGTTTTCGTTGGAGAAATCGAGATAGGCATATTCGCTGTCCTGATAGGCATCAGCCTTGTATTCCTTTTCTTTCCTTTCTTCCGTGTTGCTGGCAAGGGAACTGTTGGTCTCAGCCTTCATGCTGGCTTTGAATCCGACCTGGGCATGGGCATGATAATCCTTGGCATCCGAGCCGTTGAGACCTTCTGCGGAGAGAAGCATGACGATGTCGGAGGCACTGACTTCGAAGGATGTCTTGGTAGAATAGCTGGTTGTGGCAATCTCGGTGTCAGCCTTGACCTTCAGGCTTCCGCCACTGAGACCGATCTTGAGTTTTCCGTTATCCTTGGTGACACTTTCCTCGGTGGCTTCGATGGCCTGCTGCATCTTCTGTTTTCCGGTGGTCTTGTCGATTTCCTTTCCGGATGGAAGACTGGTCGGAGAACTGTTGGAACAGCCTGCAAGTACGATGGTAAGCAGAGATAAAGACAAAAGATTCTTTTTCATGAATTTTCCCCCTTTTTCATTTCATGATTTTTTCGACTTCTTCGACACTGTCGGCAAAATAGATGCGATTTCTTTCTTCCGGTTTCAGGAATCCGAAGCTGACCATCTTGTCAAGCTGATGGGATAAATCGTCATAGAAACCATCGATGTTCATCAGGATGATGGTTCGATGACTGTCATCAATCTTGTCAAGCGTCATGATTTCAGAGATTTCATCCAAGGTTCCAAGACCGCCTGGCATGGCGATGAAGGCATTGGAGATGTCCATCATCTTCTCTTTTCTTTCCAACAATGTGTCATACACATAGAATTCATCGCATCCCTGATATGAGCAGTCATCCTCGTGGAACTTTCTCAGTTCCACACCGATGATCTTTGCCCCGCTTTCCTTTGCGGCTGAGGCAAGAACGCCCATCAGGCCAGTCTTGCTTCCTCCATAGACCAAGGTGTGATGTCTTTTTCCGAACCATTGGCCGAGTTTTTCGGTTTCTCTTTCGATTCTGTTGTCGGAACCGAAGCTGGCTCCAAGATATACTGCGATTTTCATTTCTATACCTTCCTTAGCATCAGCTTCCATTCTCCTGTCTCATGATCAGAAACTTCATGGAATCCCATGTGCTGATAATATTCTATATTTTTTTGTCTTGAATATAAGGATATTTCCATGATTTTTTTCTCTTTTGCTTCATTTATCACTTTTTTCATCAGCGTGGTTCCATAACCCATATGGCGGTATTCCCCAAGGCAGGCAAGGCTATGGATGAAAAGAGACTTATCTTTGGCTTCGGCGATGACATAGGCGATGATTTTACTATCCTTTTCGAGAAGATAGGAAAATTCCCTGTTCTTCATCAATGTCTTCCTGAACTTCTCCCTGTCACTTCTTTCCATGGCAGTGAAGCACTTATGGTTGATCCTATGGAGCGTTTCGAAATCTTTTGAAGTTATTTGTCTAATATTTGGTGTCATTGATTATAATATATAGCAGTTTTTTCAGAACGGATATTGTTTTATCGGATAATCAGTTTTTTCGGAGGAATGAATATGAAACAGAAAGTCATGCATATATCGTCGATGGTCATCAATCTTGCCGTCTTTGCCATGGCTCTTGTTGCCTGGATAATGATGATGGTCGGAACCGATCAGTCTGCCCTCTCGGCATCGGGAACGGAGTCACTGAAATATTTCACCGTCCTATCCAATCTTTTTGCGGGACTTGTCAGCATCATTTTCTTCATCTTCCAGTTTGTCTCACTGATAAAGAAGGAAAACAAGGTAAATGGGCTCATGATCACACTTGCCCATATGGCAACGGTCAGCATCACCATCACTTTCCTTGTTGTCATCTGCTTCCTTGCCCCGACAGCCAAGGACGGATACTTCAGTATGTTCCAAGGGTCGAATTTCTTCTTCCATCTCATCATACCGATTCTTGTCATGATCAATTTCTTCTTCCTTGAGAATGAGCCTTCCATGAAGATGATCTACACGCCGTATTGCATCTTCCCTGTTCTTGCCTATGGACTCTTCTATATTCTGAACTATGAGAACCATTGGGTCGTGGGATTCGATGGCAATTATGATTGGTATGGATTCATTGGCGAAGGTGCTGCCGGACATACCATCCTCATCGCCCTGCTGTTCCTTGTCGGAACCTATGTCCTAGGCTTCCTTATCTTCCTTCTTAACCATGTCATGCAGCACGTTCTTCGTGGATATGATGATGACGAAGGAATCGAAATCGAAAATGAACCAGCTCCCCAGCAGTCTGATGCTGAAAACATCCATAGGGAAGAAGTCGTTCTCAACGACAAGGTCATCGCCCATGTCGATGGTCAGTTCATCCCGGAAGGAAAGCAGGTCATAGAGACTCCAATCGACTCCGAGACAAACGAAGTCAAGGAAACATTCTCGACCGAGACTGGCACAATCCATGTCATCACCAAGAAGGTGAAGAAGATACGTAAAAGCAGTATGACAAAGACGAATCTCACGGCTACAAGACCTGACAACAAATATAAAGATGGTGCCAGGACCTATCATATATCCAAACACATTCTCTCCGGAACATGGCAGGTGAAACTGGCCAACGGTGAGAAAGCCATCAAGATATTCAAGACTCAAAAGGAAGCCATCGACTATGCCAAGGGTTTGGTGAAGACACAGGGTGGTTCCATCCGTGTCCATTCCAAGAAGGGCAGTATCCGCAAGGAATAGAATCGATTCATATTGATGTGTGCCTATCAGTGTCTGACTGAGTGGTACACATCATTTTTATTGAAGAAAAATCATCGATACAGGTCTTTAATGTGATGGGATTTCAGCGACGAACGCATATTTTTTTGCTTTCAGCGCTCAGATGCAACGACTTTAAATCATGGCCTTGGAAAGAAAAATATGTCTTTCTCCACGCAAAAAAAAGCACAACCCTTTCGGATTGTGCATGGTTGGATATTTACTTGATGACATCCATATGCATATATGGACGCAGGACTTCCGGAACGGTGATGGAACCATCTTCGTTCTGGTAGTTCTCGATGATGGCGGCAACGGTTCTGCCGACGGCAAGACCGGAGCCATTCAGGGTATGGACGAATTCCGTCTTGGAATCCTTGGTTCTCTTGAAACGGATGTTCATACGTCTGGCCTGATAGTCGAGATCGTTGGAGCAGGAAGAAATTTCCTTATAGACAGTTGTCTTTGGAACCCAGAGACCATCCTTTTCCTCATAGTCGTTATAGGATGGCATCCAGACTTCGACATCGTAGCACTTGGCGGCGGAGAAGCCGACATCTCCGGTGGAGAGGCAGACTCTTCTGTATGGAAGTTCGAGGAGTTCGAGAATTCTCTCGGCTTCCTCGGTCATGGATTCCAATTCGTCGAAGGACTGCTCCGGAAGAGCAAACTTGACCATTTCGACCTTCTGGAACTGATGCTGACGGATGATACCTCTGGTATCTCTTCCGGCTGCACCGGCTTCTGCCCTGAAGCAGGAGGAATAGGCACAGAATCTCTTTGGAAGATCATCGGCGGAGAGAATCTCATCACGATAGAGGTTGGTAACCGGGACTTCGGCAGTCGGAATCAGCCAGTATTCCTCACCGGTGTTGTTTGTCATATAGGCCTGATCCGCAAATTTCGGAAGCTGACCTGTTCCGGTAAGGGATGCAGTGTTGACAAGATATGGAGGGAGGACTTCGGTGAATCCATTTGCGACATGGGTATCGAGCATGAAGGCGGCAACGCATCTTTCCAGCTTGGCAAAGGCACCCATATAGAAGGTGAATCTGGATCCAGTGACCTTGGCGGCTCTGTCAACATCAAAACCACCCATCTTCTGACCGATTTCCCAGTGAGCCTGTGGCTTGAACTTGAAGGTTTTCGGTTTGGAATAATATTTTTCGATTCTGTTGAAGGAATCATCGGTTCCGATTGGAAGGGATTTGTCCGGAAGGTTTGGTGTCTTGAGCATCATCTCACGGATTTCGAGTTCGATTTCTTCTCTTTCCTTGTCGAGGCGGACCATTTCTTCCTTGTCGAAGGAAATCTTGTCCATCAGGGCCTTGGCTTCCTCATCCTTGTGCTGGGCCTTGAGCTTTCCTATGTTCTTGGACTGGGCATTGCGTTCAGCCTTGAGTGCCTCACCCTTGACGATGCACTGTCTGCGTCTGCTGTCCAGTTCCGGAAGTTCACGGAGATAAGAGAAATCTCCGGTTCTTGTGCTTAATCTTTCGATGACTTCATCGAGATTATCAATTACATATTTGACATCGAGCATATTTTCATGTCTCCTTTTTTGTCTACAAAATTGTAGTCTTTTCCGTTGTCGTATTCAAGGCTGTTGATTTTAGCCTCTCCAACGTGTTCTTTGCGTTCTGAATCTTATCTGAATCAATTGGTTTGTTTATCACATCATATAAGGAAGAATATAGTTTTGCGATATAGGCATCGTTCTCATTGAGGATTTCCCTGAATCCGTCCATCTTGTAGGTGATGATGGGAATGGAATGGTGGATGCAGTCTATCATGATCTGAGGGAAGGAGAGATAGTCTCCGACCAGGAGAAGTCTCTTCGTGTTATATAGGAACGATGGATAGAGTTCTTCCGGAAGATGATGCAGGAATCGGATGTTCTTTGGACCTGTTATGGAATCAAGCAGACCCTGCTTCATCGCCTCTGGGGCGATGTCTCCGAAGAAGAGAAAGTCCTTTTCCGGTGAATTCATCGCAACAGCCCTGAGGTCATTGACGGTTTCCTTGCTGGTGAGAACACCATAGGAAACGATGATTTCCCTTTTTTCGTTTAGCTGATAATATCTTAAAAAGGCGTCTTTCTGGTTTTGGGGAAGCGTATCGACATAGTCATTTGTCATCAAGGGAATCATCTTCGTCGGTGTCTCGATTTTCTGCTGGCTGAGGAATTCCTTCTGGGAATCGAAGAAGAGAAGCAGTTCATCCGCCTTCCTGTAGTAGTTGATGGCATCGAGTGACAATGTCAGGATAGGACCTTTCTTTGTCCTCTTGAACTGGAAGTCGGATATGTTGCTGTTTGCGATGACGGCGACTTTGGCGTTCTTCTTATGTAGTACCGCATAAAAGGAAAAATAATCCATTCCGGAAGGGACGATGGCTGTCCTGAAATCATCATTGATATTCAAGGTATAGGAAATATTGTGGCTTCTGAAATAGCCAATCAGTGCATCCCTTGAAACATAGCTGAATGTATGTTTCACGCGATAGGAATCAAAACCAAGAAAATAATCAAACATGATGTATCAATTCTGCCCACCAGGTGATGGTGGGCAGTCCTTATGACAAATTATTCTTCGGAATCATCATCGCCTTGGTCGGCTGCTCTCTTGAGCAGTTCATCAAGGGCTTTGTCTCCACTCTGGGTGGATGGAATGGATTCTTCTGTGCTTTCCGGTTCCTGAGCTTCGAGTTCCTGATCGGATGGAAGGACGGAGACGGAAGAGATGGCTTCCTTTCCACGCAAGGAAATGACCTTGACACCGATGGTGTTTCTGCTCATTTCCCTGAACTGCGTCAGGGAAGTACGCATCGTCGTACCCTGTGAGGTGATGATGATGATGTCTTCGTCTCCCTTGACGTTCCTGATGACACATAAGCCACCATTCTTGTCGGTGGATTTCATCGTCTTGACACCCTTTGAACCACGGGATGTGATTCTGTATTCCGTGACATCGGTGATCTTTCCGTATCCGTTTTCACTCAAGGAGAAAATCTTGTTTCCGTCGAGTGAAGTGACAAGTCCGACGACTTCGCAGCCTTCGGCAAGTTCGATACCCTTTACACCGCTTGCGGTTCTTCCCATGCATCTGACGTCATTCTCATAGAACGAACAGACCTTTCCTTCGCTGGAACCCAAGGATACGATGGCTTCACCGTTGGTATGACGGACATCCAGGAGCTCATCATCATCCCTTAAGCCGATGGCAATCTTACCATTGACGTTGATGTTTTCAAACTCACTGGCGGAAGTGCGTTTGACGACACCCTTCTTTGTTGCAAAGAAGAGGAAGGAATTCTCGGAATAGTCATCCATGGAGATGATGGCCGTGACTTCTTCCTTGTCCATGAGCTTGAGCAGGTTGACAATCGGGATGCCTTTGGAAGTCCTGCTTCCTTCCTGAATCTGGTATCCGCGGCAATGATAGACTCTTCCGAGATTGGTGAAGAAGAGGACATCGGTCTTTGTCTTGGAATGACGTAAGATCTTGATGTCATCATCAGCCTTCGTCTTCATTCCCTGGACACCGACACCGCCTCTGTTCTGAGCCTTGAATTCGGATGGGTCGACTCTCTTGATGTATCCGCCCTTTGTGAGGAAGATGAGGATTTCCTTGTTCGGGATGAGATCCTCGTCATCTTCGTCGAGGTCGAAGTCGGAGATTTCGGTTCTTCTGGCATCGCCGAATTTCTTCTTGATGTCATCGAGTTCCTTGATGAGTGTATCCTCGAGGACGATTTCGTTGCTCAGGATATCATGATAATGTCTGCAGTCTTCCTCAAGACCAGTCTTCTCATTGAGATACTTGTCCTGTTCAAGACCGGTCAATCTTCTCAGTGGCATATCCAGGATGGCTTTGCACTGGACTTCGTCAAAGGAGAATCTTTCGATCAATCTGGATTGTGCTTCCTCATATGTCTTGGAAGAACGTATGATGTGGACCGTCTCATCGATGGCGTCAGCGACGGTGAGAATGGCTTCGAGGATGTGGATTCTTGCCTCAGCCTTGGCCAAGTCATATTGTGTTCTTCTGCGGATGATGTTCTTCTGATGGTCGATATAAATCTGAAGAGCCTGCTTCATGGAGAGAACCTTTGGGGTTCCGTTATCCAGGGCAAGCATGTTGACGGCAAAGTTGGACTGTAAGGCAGTGTAGTGGAAGAGATGGTTAAGGACCAAGGCTTCGCTGGCACCCTTCTTCAGGACGACGACGAAGTGCGTACCCATCTTCTGTGAGGAATAATCGGCAACCTGGGCAATGCCGTCGATGGTCTTGCTGTCGGCAAGTTCCACGATCTTCTTTGCCAGGTCACGCTTGTTGACCATGTATGGCAATTCCTTGAAGATGATTTCGATGTGACCGTTTTTCTCTTCAGTGTAATATTTTGCTCTGACCTTGACGGAGCCTCTGCCGGTGAGGAAGTAGTTTCTGATTCCGCTTCTTCCCATGATGAGACCACCGCCGGGGAAGTCAGGACCTTTGACGATTTCCATCATTTCGTCGACTTCCATGTCCGGCTTCTTGATCAGGGCCTGGACTGCGGAGATGGTTTCCGTGAGGTTGTGCGGCGGGATGGAGGTTGCCATACCGACGGCGATACCGGAGGATTCATTGCACAAGAGGTTAGGGAAACGGGATGGAAGAACGGTCGGTTCCTTTCCGTCTGCATCGTATGTATCGATGAAAGGAACGGTGTTCTTTTCGATGTCCTTTGTCATCTCGAGGGCAATCTTGGATAATCTGGCTTCCGTATAACGGGATGCAGCTGGTTCATCGCCATCCTGGGAACCGAAGTTACCATGGCCTTGGACGAGTGTGTAACGCATGGCAAATTCCTGAGCCATACGGCACATGGCCAGATAGATGGAGGAATCTCCATGTGGATGGTACTTACCCATGACGTCACCGACGACACGGGCGGATTTCTTGAATGGCTTGTCCGGTGTGACACCCATTTCCCACATATCGTAGATGATACGTCTCTGAACTGGCTTCATACCATCTCTGGCATCAGGGATGGCACGGCTGGTCAATGTGGATACGGCGTAGTCGAGGAAGGAGGACTTGATTTCAGCTCCGAACTCATCCGGAGTGATACCTGCAACGATACCTTCCTGGAGACCGATGATTCCTGCACCTTTCTTTTCGGCAACTTCCTTGTCGGAAAGCTGACTTTCATCTTCGCTAGGAGTTTCTTCGGTTTCTAATTCTTCTTTTTCTTCATCTGCCATTTTCTTTTACCTCCTACCTTAGATATCCAGGTTCTTGACGAACTTGGCGTTGGATGTGATGTAGTCTTTTCTCGGCTCGACGTTTTCACCCATCAGGTCGATGAGTGCGTCGTTTGCATCCTGGGCATCTTCTATGCTGACCTGGAGCATTCTTCTGTGGTTTTTGTCCATTGTCGTCTCGTCAAGTTGGCTTGGATCCATTTCACCCAAACCTTTGTAACGTTGAAGCGCATATCTCGCATTCAATGGAAGCTTTGCCTTGATGTCATCAAGTTCCTCATCGTTGAAGGCATAATAATGATGGCCCTGGAAGGTGAGTCGGTAGAGAGGTGGCTGGGCGATATAAAGATGACCTTCCTCGACGAGAGGCTTCATGAAACGATAGAAGAATGTCATGAGCAGGATACGGATGTGGCTGCCGTCGACATCAGCATCGGTCATGATGATGACCTTGTCATATTTGATCTTGGAAACATCGAACTGTTCGCCCTGTCCGGCACCGATGGCGGTGACCATGTTGTAGATTTCGGCGTTCTTTTCGATTCTTGTGGCCTGTGCCTTCTCGACATTGAGAATCTTACCTCTCAGAGGAAGAATGGCCTGAGTCCTTGCATCTCTTCCCATAACGGCGGAACCGCCTGCGGAATTACCTTCGACGATGAAGAGTTCACGTTCCTTTGGATCCTTTGAGATGCAGTCGGTGAGCTTGTCTGGAAGACCGGCACCTGCGGAAAGCTTTCCCTGCGCCTGTGCTCTGGCCTTTTCGGCGGCTTTTCTTCCCTTGAAGGCGGAAACGACTCTGTCATACCATGCCTTTCCTTCCTTTGGATGCTCCATAAGCCATTCCTTGAGGAAGTCACCGACGATGGAAGAAGTGATCTTTCTCACCTCGTCATTTCCAAGCTTGTCCTTGACCTGACCTTCATACTGAGGATTGGTGTGCTTGCAGCTAAGAACGACGGTAAGACCTTCGAGGCAGTCTTCTGAACGGAAGTTCTCATCTCCCTGCTTGAGCCATTCCTTGGAACGGAAATAGTTGTTGAGCTCTCTTCCGATGGCAAGACGGAAACCTTCCTCGTGAGTTCCTCCGCCTGTTGTCCTGATGTTGTTGCAGAAGCTGGACATGTTGAGGATACCGCTTCTTGTCGGCTGGAAGGCAGCTTCGACAATGACGGTTGTCGGCTTGACATCGAGACCTCCGGTCTGGACTGTGGAAGCACCGTTGACATAGGGAACTTCTTCGAAGACCTTATCTTTTTCCTGGTCGATATATCCGACATATTCGATGATTCCGCCATTGAAGCAGTAATGTGCCTGCTGGATGTTGCTTGGATCTCTCTGATCCTCGATGGTGATGTCGATTCCCTTGGTAAGGTATGCAGTCTGTCTTAGATAGGTTGCGATGGTGGAGAACTCAAAAGTCGTGGTTTCCTTGAAAATCAGTGGATCCGGAGTGAACTCGACGGATGTTCCGGTCTTTTCGATCGGGCAGTCACCGGTGACGATGAGACCTGGTGCGATGGTATGGCCGCCATCCTTGAAGTGAATCTGGTGAATCTTTCCACCGCGATAGACGGTGACATCGACTTTGGTGGACAAGGCATTGACTGCCTTGACACCGATGCCGTGGAGACCACCGGAAATCTTATAACCGGTTTTGTCGTTGAACTTTCCGCCGGCATGAAGGATGGTGTAGACGGTTTCGACGGTCGAGACACCGGTCGTCTTGTTGATGTCGCATGGAATACCGCGTCCGTCATCCTCTACACGGCATCTGTTGATCGGATTTTCTGCAGTTCCTGGGAGGAGTGTTACCTTGATGTGCTTGCAGAAACCGGCCAAGGCTTCATCGACACCGTTGTCGACAGCCTCCCTGACCAGGTGATGAAGACCACGGATGGATGTGGTTCCGATGTACATGCCAGGACGCTGTCTGACGGCCTCGAGGCCTTGAAGAATCTCGATGTCGGCTCCGGTGTAGTCATCCTTTGCCTTCATCTTCTTCTCTTCGGTCTCTTCGTCCAGGGCAACATGTTCCACATGCTGTTCCTCGAAGTTCTCTTCCTTGACTTCCTCGACGAATTTCTTGGCTTCAGGCTTGTCAGCCTTTGGACCGACGTTTTCGTCAGCGGCGACCTTGGCTACCTTGGCCTGCTGCTTTTCATAAATCTTCGCACGTTCGGCTGCACGGGCGTCTTCTATGGCTTTCTTTTCTTCTTCGCTCATGGTTCTATACTCCTTTCAGTAATGTCGTTCCGTCACTTGTATAAATTTCATAGTCAGAGAAACCGGAAGGAATCTTTGTTCCGGTGATGAATACCTGTTGCTTTTCCTGGCTGATGCAGGATAACAGGTTCTGACATCTCGTTTCATCAAGATCAGATGTGATGTCGTCGAGCAGAAGCATCGGATGTATTCCCAGTGTTTTTGTCATTTTGTCAAGTATGGACAACTTCAGACTCAATGACGCAATCCTGTTTTCTCCCTGGCTTCCATAATCACTTAGGTCATATCCGTCAAGCTTTCCGCACAGATCGTCCCTATGTGGCCCTATCATCGTCGTTTTGCGGATGTTTTCCACCGACTGGTATTTCTCAAATAGCGCGATGGAATTCTTCACATAGCTCTCTTGGTCGTCATCTGTCGGGCATGCTGTCTTGTAGGCGATGGTGAATTCGGATTTCCCTCCGAACAGCTTTCGGTAATATTCCGTTGTCGTTTTTGACAGTTCCGTGACCAGATCCTTTCTGTCCTTCACGATGCGGTAAGAAAGATTGATCAGCTGGTTTCTGTAGGCTGTGATGACATCCGAGTCATAATCCTGCTGAAGGGCGGTATTCCTTTCCTTCAACAGCTTCTTGTATCTCGAGATGGCATAGAAGTATCTCTCGGACAACTGTGAACAGGTGGCATTCAGTTCCTTCCTCCTCAGCTCCGGTTCTCCCCTGAAGAAGAATACGAGGCTTGGATCGTATTGGATGGCAATCAGCTTTCCGAATATGCCGGAGACGAACTTCACTTTTTCATCATCGGCGGCAAACATCTTTTTCCCTTGGGATAGCACGCAGGAAAGCGTGTGGTCCTGATCATCCTTTTCGGAATGATATACAAGATAGATGGATGCTTCTTCCTGGCCTTTCCTGACGATGTCCTTGTCTTCTGCTTTCCTGAAGCTTTTTCCCAGCACCAGATAGTAGATGGCTTCCAGGATGGTCGTCTTTCCTATTCCGTTTGTGCCGGTCAGGTAAATCTTTCCTGACGGGAAATCGACCTGAAGATGCTCGTAGTTCCTGAAATTGTTGAGTATCAGTCTTTTGACAAACATATCTGGTACGCTTCACCGTCGATGGTGATCCTGTCTCCGGGGCGAAGCTTCTTCCCACGTCTGTTTTCCGCCTCGCCGTTGAAGGTTATGTCATGGGTGGCAACGAAGAATTTTTCTTCTCCTCCGGTGGAAACCAGATCGAGGAACTTCAGAAGCTGTCCCAGCGTGATGAATTCACCTTTGATGAAGATGGATGATCCTTGTCTTGTCATGATATTTCCTCCAAACGAAAAAAACATATATAT
>CAVJFW010000017.1:0-35500 GCA_963648975.1 bacterium
TTCTTCCAACAAAAATCGTGGCCTTTTGGCCACGACATTGGGTTCAGTCTTCCTTGATGGCATTGCCAGTATAGAGCTGGTAATATTTGCCTTTCTGTTCGAGAAGAGCATCATGAGATCCTCTTTCGATGATGTGACCATGGTCAAGGACCATGATGACGTCAGAATTCTTGATGGTGGAAAGACGGTGAGCGATGACGAAGACGGTTCTTCCTTCCATGATGGCATCCATACCCTTGGTAACCATGGCTTCGGTTCTGGAGTCAATGCTGGAAGTAGCCTCATCAAGAATGAGGACCGGAGGGTTGGCAACGGCCGCCCTGGCGATGGCAAGAAGCTGTCTTTGTCCCTGAGACAGAGAGGCACCGCCATTCTTCAAGACGGTATTGTAGCCATCCGGCAACTGATTGATGAACGTATCGGCATTGGCAAGCTTTGCCGCCGCATAGACTTCCTCGTCTGTGGCATCGAGCTTACCATAGCGGATGTTTTCCATGACCGTTCCAGTGAAGAGCTTGGTATCCTGGAAGACCATGCCGAGAGATTTTCTCAAGTCAGCCTTTTTGATCTTGTTGATGTTGATGTCATCGTAACGGATCTTTCCGTCAGCGATGTCATAGAAGCGGTTGAGAAGGTTGGTGATGGTCGTCTTACCAGCACCGGTAGGACCGACGAAAGCGACCTTCTGACCAGGTTCTGCATAGACAGTGATGTCATGAAGAACAATCTTGTCCTTGGTATATCCAAAGTCGACATGATTGACATTGATCTTGCCTTTGAGCCAACGATAGTCGGTACCGGAACCATCCTGATGAGGATGCTTCCATGCCCATTTTCCGGTTCTTTCCTTACATTCGACAGGATTTCCGTTTTCATCTTCCTTGGCATTGACAAGTTCGACATAGCCTTCATCGACTTCCGGAGTCTCATCGATCATGCCAAAGATTCTGCTTGCACCGGCAAGAGCCATCGTGACGACATTGAGCTGCTGGGCCATCTGGCCGATAGGATTGACGAAGGATTTGGAATAGAGAAGGAAGGAAGTGATGATACCGATGCTATAGGCATGTCCCCAGCTTCCAGTGGCGATGTCAGAGAAGCCATAGCCATTGATTCCGTTGACAAGAAGAATACCGCCCAATAAGGCAAGGACAGCATACTGGAAGTTTCCGAGCTGGTTGACGATAGGCATGAGAGTATTGGCATAACGGTTTGCCTTGACGGACTGGCTGTAGAGTTCATCGTTATGCTTCCTGAATTCCTCGATGTTCTCACTTTCATGGTTGAAGACCTTGATGACCTTTTGACCGGAGACCATTTCCTCGATATAGCCATTCGTATTGGCAAGTTCGGTCTGCTGTCTGATGAAGTACTTTCCGGAATGGGAGGCAAAGAACTTGGATAAGAAGAACATGACTCCACCAAAGACGAAGACAACGATCATGAGATAGAAATCAGTGATGAGCATGATGACCAGGCAGGCAATCATGGTAACGGCAGAGGAGACGATCATCGGGATGCTTCTTGCAAGCATTTCTCTCAAGGCATCGACATCGTTGGTATAGACGGACATGATGTTGCCATGGGTATGAAGATCGAAGAAGGAGACAGGGAGATCCTGCATATGGTCGAAGAGTTCATCTCTGATGCCTTTCTGGACACCCTGGGCGATATAAGCCATGAAGAAGTTATAGACATAGGAAGCGATGATGCCAAGGGCATAGATGGCAATCATGACCCAGATGGTCTGCCAGAAGGTAAGGTCGAGGAATCCGTGGATTTCGGTCGTCATATAGGTAAACAAGTCGGTTGCAGCACTGCCTTTTTCCATGGCCGGAGTAATGAAGTTGTCGATGAGGATGGTTCCGACGAAGTAGGAGCTGGCGACACTGGAGAAGGAAACGACAAAGACGGAAATGATGACAAGGACGAACAGTGCAGGATATTGTTTCCAGACGAGGGAAAGAAGACGTTTGATTCCTGCAACGGCGGTCTTCGGTTTGTTCATTTTATTCGTTGACATCGAAATCACCTCCTCCTAACTGGGATTCATATAATTCACGATAGACATCACAACGTGCCATCAATTCGTCGTTGTTGCCCATGTCGACAATCTTTCCACCGGTCTCAAGGACGATGATGGTGTCACAGTCCTTGATGGAGAGGACTCTCTGGGCGATGATGAACTTCGTGACATCCGGTTTCGTATTGGCCAATCCCGCACGGATCAGGGAATCGGTATGGGTATCGCAGGCAGATGTGGAGTCATCAAGAATAAGGATTCTAGGATTCTTCAGCAAGGCTCTGGCAATGCAAAGTCTTTGTTTCTGACCGCCGGAGACATTGGTACCGCCTTCGACAATCATCGTGTCGAGTCCCTGTGGGAAGGAATGCAGGAATTCGCTGGCCTGGGCAAGGTCACAGGCTGCCCAGATCTGTTCATCCGTGGCATCCTCGTTACCCCATTTGAGGTTCTCGCGAATGGTACCGGTGAAGAGAACATTCTTCTGAAGAACGACGCTGACGGAGTCTCTGAGTGTCTTGATGTCATAGTCCCTGACATCAACGCCACCGATACATACGCTTCCCTCATTGACGTCATATAGACGGGCCATAAGAGAAATGAAGGTAGTCTTGCTCGAACCTGTAGGTCCGATGATACCGATGGTCTGACCCTGCTTGAAATGAAGGTCGACATCCTTTAAGACATATTTTCCTTCGACATATCCAAAGGAGACATGATTGTAGTCGACATCTCCATTCTTTACTTCCATGACCGGATTTTCTTTGTTCTTGATGTCTGGTTCCTCATCGATGATTTCGACGATACGTTCGGCAGAGTTTCTGGCAATCGTGATCATGACATAGACCATGGAGACAAGCATAAGAGCAGTAAGGATCATCATGACATAGGTGAAGAGAGAGGAAAGCTGGGTGACACTGAGAGATGTTCCACCGCTGGATGTGATGAGTTCGGCACCCATGACGGAAATGAGAATCATGGCTGTCCAGATGGCAATATTCATGACCGGGTTATTGAAGGCAAGGATCTTTTCGGCATGAATGAAGTTCTTATAGATGCCATTGCTGACTTCGTTGAAATTCTTGGTGTGATATTCTTTTCTTCCGAAGGATTTGACGACTCTGATGCCATCGACATCCTCTTCGACGGACTCATTGAGTTCATCATAGGTCTCAAAGACCTTGACGAATGTCGGATGGACCTTTGTCGAGATGAAGATGAGGATGAACAAGACCACAGGTATGATGATAAGGAAGATCCAGGCAAGTGATGGAGCCATGAAGAAGCACATGATCATGGCAAAGATCATCATGAACGGAGCTCTGAGAACCATACGGATGATCATCATGAAGGAGTTCTGGACGTTGGTGACGTCAGTCGTGGTTCTGGTGACGATGCTGGACGGAGAGAACTTGTCGATGTTCTTGAACGAATAGTCCTGAATCTTGACGTACATGGCCTCTCTGAGATTCTTGCCGAAGCCGACAGAGGCGGAACTTGCCCAATATCCGGCAAGGATGCCAAGGACAGCTGCAACGATGGCCATGCCGGCAAGGATGCCGGCCCACATCAATATCTGACCGAGGTCAGAGCTTTTGACGGCGGTAAGCAGATAGCTCATGAAGAATGCAATAAGAATTTCCAGAGCTGTCTCACAAAGGACGGTAATCCATGTGAGGTACACATCCTTTCTGAACTGTTTGACCTGTTTCCCGAGTTCCTTGAGAACATGGAGTCGGGTCTTTGTTTTTGTTGATTTCATTTATTGTCCTCCTGTTTGGAAACATTCATTCGTATTTTTTTGAGCGACTCAGACAGGGTTTCCTTTTCCTGTTCGGAGAAGCCTTCTTCTATCTTCATCGTAATCTGGACAAAATCTTCCTCCACCTCGTTGATGGCCTTCATTCCAGCCTCGGTAAGAATGATTTTCTTCCTTCTTCTGTCTTCCTTCTCGCATTCCATCCTGATCAGGCCCTTCTTCTCAAGACTCGAGAGTGTCTGTGAAGTGGTCGCCTTGCTCAGATTGGTGAATTTCATCAGGTCCTTCGCATAAAGCACCTCATCCTTGTGATAGTAGATGTATCTCAGTGAACTGCAGTCCATGGGAGTGAGATTCAGATGGGATACCTTGGCAAAATAACTCGAGATGTAATTCTCTATGCAGATGGAGGTGAAATGAATCTGTGCGCCGATTGGTTTCTCTGGCATGTTTCCTCCTAATTGGTTCGAAAACGAACGATTGTTATTTTATCCCTTATTCAAGAGAAAAAAGCATGAAACCCTTTTCAATTGTTCGTATTCAAACAATCACAGTTTCATGCTCCATAAGCCATCAAAAATTGCGCTAAATTTCTATCATGATTCCAGTCTGGAATATACAAGACCGATTTTTCTTCTCGCTTCCTCAATCAGCGACATGACATCGATGGTGGACTGATGGGTGACGGGTTCTGTCTCCTTGAGTCCGGCACGGACACATCTTTCCACCTCGTCGAACTCCGTCACATAATCGATGAATCTCTTCTTTGAGGTAAGACACTTTTTCTTTTTTCCATCCGTGATCAGATACGCATAAGAGGAATGATGGAAGGAGGGAACGATGATTTTTCCTTTTTCGCCTTCCATAGCCAATTTTTCTCCTTGCCTGAAATCAACGATGGAAATGGACATATGAACCTTTTTTCCATCCGGATAGGAAAAACAGATTTCATCCTTCAGATCAACACCATTCTGCATGACGGACTGACATTCGATTTTCTCTGGCATACCAAAAAGATGATATGCATAGGAAATTGGATAGACACCGATGTCAAGCAAGGCACCTCCTGCTCTTTTTGAATCCTTGAGTCTTCCCTTGTTTCCGATGGATTTGAAGTGATAACTGAATGACACATTCCTGACCTGACCGATTCTGTTTTCGTCGATCCATTTCTTTACCATCAAGGATGCACCGGAATACCATGTCCACATCGCTTCGGAAAGAAAGACATCATGTTCCTCGGCCATGGCTATCAGTTTCCTAGTCTCATCGAGCGTGACAGTGAATGGTTTTTCAAGGAGTACCGGCTTTCCGATTTCGATGGCCATGGAAGCAAAACGGAAATGGACATTGTGCGGAGTGACGACATAGACAGCATCCACATTTTCATCGTTCATGGCCTCGACAGGATCAGAATATCCCCGGCAATGGAATTTACTTGCAAACCTATTCCTTGTCTTCTCGTTTCTCGAATAGCAGGAAACGATGTCATGTCTTCCGCTTTTCAGCAATTGTCTGGCAACCTTGTTTGCCAATGCACCCGTACCGATAAAACACCAATGGAACATTCCGTCATTCTCCTTTGCTTCATTTTCCCACAATCAAAAAGGTCCTGCAACAAAACAGGACCGATTCTTCTAATGGTTGTTGCCTCTATGGGCATTCTCCAGTTCGATGTGAAGTTTCTCTTCGGATTTCTTCAGGTGTTCCTTGGTGATGGCAGGATTGATGGAAGCTTCCTTTTCTTCCGATGTCTCCTTTTCATCCACTGTCGGTTTCTTCATCTCCTCGACGGTTTCGGTGACGATGCTGGCAAGGCTTGCAACCTTGGAGATGTCAGAAGGGATGATGAGCTTTGTGGCCTTGCCATCGGCAACCTTTGCCAAAGTCTCATAGGAACGGATGGTGAGGACAGCCTGAGACGGATTCGCCTCATTGATCATCCTGATGGACTCAGCTTCTGCTTTCCTGACAAGAAGTTCACCATCTGCCTCAGCCTTCTTGACCTTGAGGATGGCCTCAGCCTGGGCTTCCGCCTTCTTGATGGCAGCCTGCTTCTCAGCCTCAGCATTCAAGATGGCAGCTTCCTTGTTACCTTCGGCAATCGTGATGGCAGAGGTCTTTTCACCCTCGGCAATCAATATTTTTTCTCTCTTCTCGCGTTCTGCCCTCATCTGTTTTTCCATGGCAGCCTGGATGTCCTTTGGAGGAAGAATGTTCTTGACTTCGACACGTGTGACCTTGATGCCCCAGGGATCTGTGGCATCATCGAGAATCTGACGCATTCTCGTATTGATGATATCTCTGCTCGTCAATGTCTGGTCAAGGTCGAGATCACCGATGATGTTTCTCAAAGTCGTGGCAGACAGTGCTTCGATACCGGCAATCGGATTCTCAACGCCATAGGTATAGAGCTTTGGATCCGTGACATTGAAGAAGACGACCGTGTCAATCTGCATCGTGACATTATCCTTGGTGATGACCGGTTGTGGAGGAAAATCGTAGATCTGTTCCTTCATGGAAACCTTCTTCTGGATTCTGTCAACAAAAGGAGCAAGGAAGTGGACACCGGTATCCCAGGTGGTAAGATATTTACCTAAACGTTCGATGACAAATTTATCCGTCTGATTGACAATCTTGATTCTTGTCAGAAGAATGACAATAAAGGCAATCAAGACGAAGATGCCAAATACAAGTAAGACAATACCAGCAGTATTCATTTTAATTTCCTCCGATTTTCTTTACCAATAATTTATTTCCCTGAATGGAAATGACTTCGACGACATCACCGACTTCCAAGTCTTCATCCGGTTCTCTCTTCACGGCACTCCAGATTACATCATTGATCTTGACCTCGCCTTTTTCCAGCGTGGTGATTTTCTTTGTTACGACACCTTTCTTCTGAATCAGGGAATCCACATTCGTCCTGGAATGGATTCTTTTCAGTTTCCGGTTCAGTAACGGTCTGATGACAAGGAAGGAAAGAACGGAAACACCGACAAAGACAATCAGTTCTCCCCACCATGGCATACCCGGAATATAAGTGAGGGCTCCAGCCACAAAGGCACCAATGCAGAACCAAATAGATACCAATGCCTCCGTCGATAGTTCAAGAATCAGGGATAGAACAAAGACGGAAACCCAGACAATCATCATGATCAGATTCTCATCCATATCATTCCACCTCCTTCTTCAGGTCAATGATCAGAAGTGATTCATGCTGATCATAATAGCAGGAAAACTTCCTTGGCTTTTCCTTGAAGTCATATTTGAGGAATTCACCGACCTTGGAAACAAAATCCGTTGACGATATTCTCGTATATGTCTTCCCACCGGAGAGAAGAAACATGTTGTCTTCCGGATACAGCTTCGCATCATAATCATCCTTGCTGATAGGCTGAATGGCAATCTTGGCGTCATCCGAATCAAGTCCGAGCATTGCGGCATATGCCGTGGATATCATATCCATGCCGGTCTTGTTGATGGTGATGTTCGTCGAATAGATTGTTGCCGTAGCCTTCTTTTCATTTTTTGAAAACCACTGAATCATCATAGCCTCCAATCATTTATCACAACTGGATTATACATTGTTATACATAGAAATTCAAGAAAATTCAAAAAGAATCATAGTGCTTATTTTGTATGCAAAAAGCAATTTTCCTCATGGCTGTCGATGATTCCGACTGCCTGAAGAAAGGAATATATGATGGTAGACCCACAGAACTTCATACCTCTGGATTTCAGATCAGCTGAAATTTCATCAGACAATAAATTCGTCGTACTTATGGAATCGTGGATAACTTTTCCATTCCAATATGTCTTAAGATAATTGCCAAACGAGTCGAAGTCTTTTGCAATCTGCAGAAAAATCCGTGCGTTGTTTCTGCAAGCCTCCATCTTTCTTTTGTTTCTTATCAGGCCTTTATCCTGAAGAAGAGATTCGATTTTTTCATCCGTATATTCCGCAATGACATTTGGATTGAAGTCATCAAGTGCTGCACGGAAATTCTCTCTTTTGTTCAGCACACACTCCCAAGATAAACCAGCCTGCATCAATTCCAAAATCAGCATCTCAAAAAGATGGTGGTCATCAAGATTGAGTTTTCCCCATTCCAAGTCATGATAGAGAACATATTTCTCATTTTTCTCGTTGCACCATCTACATCTTTTCATGATGAAAGCTTCCTTCCAGGGTCAACATATATTCCTTGTTCTTCAGATGAAAGGCAAATCCACCGATTGTCCCATCCTTCTTGATGACCCTATGGCAGGGAATGAAGATGACAAGTGGATTGGAGCCTACGGCATGCCCGATGGCCTGAGACGACATATTCTTCACATGGTATCTTTCAATGTATCTATTCTTCAGTCCGAAATAGGATATCGTTTCACCGTATTTCAGTTCCGACAGCAAGGCAAAAACCTTTTTTTGAAATTCAGTTGAGCCACAAAAGGAATACCTGACACACCAATCAGGTTTTTGTCCTGCAAAATATCCATCAAGCCATTTTGTTGCATCATCAAAGATTGGTAAATCTGTTTCATTGTTTGTTTTCGCATCGACAAACGATGAACCCGTAAGACTTTTCCCATCGCTTTCAAGAAGGATGTCATCCATGTCAGATGGAGTTTTGTAATAATGGAAATATGTCATTCCTTAACCAATATCTTCTCAATCTTGGCAATATAGAGGTCATGGAAATCCTTTTTCGGATAACAGTCCTTGACGACATCCTTATCAATGAAGCACTCTTCCTTCATCGTCTGTCTGTAAAGCTTGCGGCATACAAGCACCATATCCGATTCGTTGATGTAGGAATAATCGTCATTGCTTTCGGATGTGAATCCGACGGCTTTCAATTTGTCCTCATCTCTTCCGGAATGAGAACCTAGGTAGCCCAATTCCTTCTTATGTTTTCCATTGAAAAAGCATAAGGTAAAATAGTCTTCCCTGTCCAACAGGATTTTGCTGAATCTCTGAGGCCTGACATAGATTGTGACAACCGGCATACCTGTCGAATGTCCCCACAGGGAGCCGATGGCTCCCCAGGACAAAGTCATGGCATTGACTTTGTCATTCTTCTTTCCAGTCACCAAGGCGATCCACTCATCGGCAATCTTAGTCACCGGATTCATCTGCAATTCCTTATATGATATTTCCTTCATGATCATTTCCTCTTTTGTTTTGTTTCTTCTCTCTGGAAGGAGTAGTCGCAGAACTGACCACCTTCTCCGATTCTCTGAGTATAGAAGAACTTCGTCTTCGGCAATCTGTCATACATGAGATTATCTACCATGCAGAATCCCTTCGTCATCTCCGGCATTCCATATTTGGAGAATATCTGTGCAAATATGCAGGAATGGGTAACCATCGAAAAGGTATTCTTCGGAGCTTCAGGATATGTGATTTTCCAACCATATCCACACGTACGGGAAGACTTTCGGGGCATCATCTTCTTAAGAAGCGGAACAAACCATCTATGCTTGGCAATCCATTGCATGGATGGTATTTTCGGTTTCAGATATTCATACATGGAATCAAGGACGAGCTTCTGGCTTTCCTCCCTGTTCTTTCCTTCCTTCTCATACATCCAGACCAAGGCGATGGATGAAAGCAGGTTACAGAGATAACCATAATTCTTTTCATCGACATATTCCTTATTCTCGATGAGGAGCTGGTCGATATTGCTCAACGCAAAACGATATTCCTCTTTTGACAGTGATTTGGCCAAATCGCGGAATCTGGATTCTCTGAGCATCTTCTTCGGTTTATATTTTTTCATGGCGTTCTGAGTGTCTCCTATCGTTCTCTTACATTATAGTTTAACGGCATATGACGATAAAGAACCTTTTTTCAAGTCACGCCATGTCTTGATCTTGCCTGTAATCTGATGCTTCCACATCTCAGCACCATGAATCAGGACAAATTTGACATTGGTGGTCAGTTTTTCCTTGCGTTGATAAACTTCAGGATTTGATTGACAATGTTCTCATCAGAATCATTTGCATTGACATAAAGATCATAATTGTCCTTGTCACCCCACACCTTGTTTGCCACTACGGAATAATAAGTGCTGCGGGCAAGGTCTGATTTCTTTATGTTGCTGATGGCCTGTTGCCTGGTATCAGAATACATCTCCATGACCTTGTTGATCTTATATTCCTCATCTGCATATAGGAATATGGTGATGAGATTCGAATAATTTCTCAGGAAATAGTCAGCGCATCTGCCGACAATCACAAACGATTCCTCATCGGCCAATTCCTGGATGATTTCATTTTGGGCGCTGATGGAATCCTTATTGGCATCAAGGGAAAGATAATTCGTATAACCATCCTCATCGCTGTTTTCTTCTTTCAGATATTTTTTGTCCAAATTTCTCTTCTTGGCCTCAAGCAGGGCAAGTTCCTTATCGTAGAATTTTATATTCAGTCTTTCAGCCAACGCTTTTCCGATGGTCTTACCTCTCGTACCATGTTCTCTGGATATGGTGATCAGCAGATTGGAGCTTCCGGTTTTCTTCTCTTCAAGAGTATTGATTTTCTTCTTCATGACATCCTTCAGAATAAAGAAAGAAACTATCGCTGTTAGGAACTCTGCTATCGGGAATGTCCACCAGACGATGGTGACGACATCAGGAGACAAGGTGAACAGATAGGCGACCGGGAATACAAATACGACAAGTCTCAGCAAAGCCGTCAGGAATGGTCTGAAAGCATATCTCAATGCCTGCAATACACCTTGGACCGCGATGCTGAATCCCATGAATATATAACCGATGGATGCAATTCTTGTCGCTGTCTCGCATACGGAAATCAGTTCGGCCGAAGAGCCTCCGGACAAAGCAAAGAGTCTGGAGAGAGGATTGGCTATGGCTTCAAACAATATGGTTATGATGACAGTCACAATGAAGGTGTCGACGATTCCATACTTGATACATTCCATCGAACGTTTCTTGTCCTTCATTCCATAATTGAAAGACAAGATCGTGATGATGGTGTTGGACAAGCCAAAGCAGGAGAACAAGGCTATCTGCTGAATCTTGTAATAGATTCCAAATGAGCCGACCAAAATAGTCGGATTGGCATTGGCAGAGCCCAAAATGATGTTCATGCCGGCCATCATCACGGAAAGAAGTCCCTGCATGACAGCAGCGGAGATACCGATGGCATATATGCCTTTGATGATACCAAAATTCGGTTTGACATACTTCGGATGACCATTGATTTCCTTGTTTTTCGTATAATGCAACAGCATGGCGATGAACAGGGATACGAATTGACCGAATATGGTTGCCCAGGCCGCACCTTCGACACCCATATTCAACGGGAATATGAAGACATAATCAAAGACGATATTGATCACAGCGCCGGAAATCTGGGCAATCGTCGAATACATTGTTTTCCCAGTCGCCTGTAGGAATCTCTCGTACACCGTATAGCCAATTGATCCAAGAGACAGGCTTGAGCAGATCATCAGATAGTTGCCACCCATCTTTATGACCTCTTCGTCAGTGGTAAACATGGAAATGAACCATTTGGACCCAAAGAGACCAAAAACAAGGAATACAAGATATATGACAAGGGATAGGAATATGCCGTTGCCAGCAATCCTGTTGACCTTCTCAGAATCTCTTTCACCTAAGCTTTTGGAAAGTAAGGCATTCAGACCAACCCCGGTTCCGACACCGATGGCAATGATCAGGATCTGAATTGGAAACGCGTAAGTCAAGGCTTCATTTGCCAATGCGCCATTTCCTTGCATATTGGCAACGAAAATACTGTCGACGACATTGTAAAGAGCCTGCAATACCATCGATACAATCATGGGCAAACCCATCTTCCAGAACAACTTCCTCAATGGCTCGACAGCCATCTTGTTATGTTTTGCTTCTTCCATTTTTTCTTCCCCCTTTTTATCGGGCTGAAAGAAAAAGTGTAAGCCCGATATTCAATTGGACTTACACATAAAGTTGCGCATTGATGGATTGATTATAGGATTTTATTTGCAGTATTTCAAAGAAAAAAAATCAAAAACGGCATTGTATTTCAAGAACATAGGCAACCTGATAACAACCTGGATTCAGATAATGACTTTGATTCACGATTATGCACCATTCAGAAAAATGATGATATCCGTTGATCAAGAAAATCAATTTACTTTGCCAACAAATAGCTTTCATTCACCAAGGAAACAATATCGGAATCTTTCATTCCATCATCCAGAATGATGGTAAACCAGTGCTTCTTGTTCATATGATATCCCGGAAACATGACTTCATAGTCAATGGAACCGATTCTTTCCTGATTGCCTCTCAAGTCAAGGACATCATATGTTTTTGATCCTTCCAAGCCTAATTTTTTTGCTTCCAATTTCATGAAAAGGCAATACCATTTCTTATTGTCCTTTCTTCTTATGATTGAGTCATCGGGAAATTTAGGCCATAAGTATTCTGGTTCATCTCCCATTTCATTCATGACATGTTCGATGATTCTTTCCCTTTGGGATTTCACTTTGGAGGTACATTTCAGGATCATATCTTCAATTACGGCTTCGTAATCTTCCTTGATTTTTCCAAAATATCCATTGAGAGCATGTATGCCATCGACGATTTCACATTCTTCATTGAAGTCATCGTCAATCAATTTGCATTCGAGCGTATTGTCTTTCAGAAGGCAAACTATTGTAAATGAGGTGGAACTCATATGTTTCCTGAAGAATAAATTGGTTCCATCATTCATAAATCCATATTCAATGAATCTATTCACGTCAATCTTTCTGTCCTTGAGTTCTATTTTTCTCATTTTGATATGTTACTGACTCTCTTCCGATTAACTATTATAGATTATCAATGAAGAATAATGATCATGTGTCTGTTGAAATGATCCAAAATCAAAAAAAGATCTGACAACAATGTTATCAGACCTCTTTGTCAAGAAATGGAGCAACCGGCGGGAATCGGACCCGTATATACAGCTTGGGAAGCTATCGTTCTACCACTGAACTACGGCTGCATGAACAAGATGCCAGGTTTTCACCTGGCATCTGATTGTCTATCAAAGAAGGATATCGTCTCCTCTTTCGGCAGTGGTGCTGGCTTCCTTGACAGGAGCGTGCTTTTCCTCACCATCCTCATCAGGAGGAAGGATTGGCTTAAGACCAGTACCGGCAGGGATGAGCTTACCGATCATGACATTTTCCTTAAGACCCTTGAGGTAGTCGACCTTGCCCTTGATGGCGGCATCGGTCAAGACGGAAGTGGTCTGCTGGAAGGATGCGGCAGAGAGGAAGGAATCCGTATCCAAGGCAGCCTTGGTGATACCAAGGATGATTGGACGGCCGACAGCAGGTCTGCCACCATGGACAAGGACCTTGTCGTTCTTCTCTGTGAAGGTGACATCATCGACTTTCTGGCCTGGGAGCAATTCCGTATCACCAGCATTGATGATAAGGAGCTTGTTGGTCATCTGACGGACAATGATTTCGAGATGCTTGTCAGCGATATCGATACCAGCGTTGCCCTTATAGACTTCCTTGACCTGATGGATGATGTAGTTTCTGACAGTAGTGAGATCCGTGCAGTCGAGAAGTTCCTTAGGTTCGATGTGACCCTTGGTGAGCTCCTGACCGGCAATGACCATGTCACCAGCCTTGACGCATGGAACGGCGTTTGGATAGGAAATGAATTCCATCTCCTCGAGATCGTTCTTGATGGTAAAGACATGACGGAGACCATTTTCCTCAACCTTCTCAACCTTACCGGAGATATGGGTGATGAGGGAAAGATCCTTTGCCTTTGGAGGACGGACTTCCAACAATTCCTGAACACGAGGCAAACCTTGTGTAATATCGGATTGTCCGGCGACACCACCGGTATGGAAGTTCTTCAATGTAAGCTGTGTACCTGGTTCACCGATGGACTGGGCAGCCATGATACCGACAGTATCGCCGATAGTGGCAAGCTTACCAGTGGCAAGGTTTCTACCATAGCACTTGACGCAGACGCCATCCTTGGATTCGCAGGTGAGAATGGAGCGGATTTCGACTTCCTTGACACCAGTGGAAACGATGAGATGAGCATCAGCTTCATTCATGCACTTATCAGCAGAGACCAAAACTTCTCCAGTCTCTTCGTTGATGAAGTCATGCATGAGGTAACGTCCGACAAGTCTGTCTTCAAGGGAAGCAATGAGTGAGATGGCATTGCCACTTCCAGTGGTGATGTCCTTCACGATGAGGCCGTGGTCGCAACCGCAGTCCTCTTCCCTGATGACGACATTGTGGGAAACATCGACAAGACGTCTGGTAAGATAACCAGAGTCAGCAGTCTTCAAGGCAGTATCGGAACCGTTCTTTCTCGTACCGTGTGTGGAGGAGAAGTATTCAGAGACGGACAGACCATCAGAGTAGCAGTCCGTGACAGGAGTTTCGATTTCGACACCATCGGCTCTAAGCATACAACCCTTCATACCGATGAGCTGCATATAGTTATCGAAGGAACCACGAGCACCGGATTCCATCATCATGAACATAGGGTTACGCGGAGCAGAAGCCATACGTTCCTTGAGCATCTTCTTCATCGGTCCTTCCTTGACTTCACCCCAACGTTTGATGATGGCGTTATGTCTTTCGGCATCCGTGAAGAAGCCAAGTTCATAATGTTCCTTGATGTCATCGACATCCTTCTGGGCTTCCTTGTAGAGATCGAAACGGCCTTCAAGTGGCTTCATATCGTCAAGGGAGACGGTGAGGCCGGACTTCGTGCAATAGTCGAAGCCCTGATTCTTGAAGAGGTCCATGATGTGGGCTGTCTTGACGGCATCCTCATCATAGTGATGGAAGATCTGATCCATCATGATCTGGATTTCCTTCTTGCCGATTGGGGAACGAAGCTTCTGAAGCTTGCAGTATTCCTTGAAGGCATCGAAGTCATCTCCATCCTTGAACTTTCCGGTTGCAATGACAGCCTCATAGGCCTGGGTTGCAGTGACAAAGAAGGAATCGAGGGTATGCTTGAAGTTTTCCTTATATTCCTTCTTGGAATTCGGATCATCACGATATGGGAAGTTGATGTATGGGAAATCAGATGGGAAGATCTTGTTGAAGATCAGCTTACCGACAGTGGTAAGGAGATAGGAATTATTCTGTGTTGCAGAGAATTCGGTCTTGCCTAAGGACTTGCCTGGGACATAGACTCTGGTTCTCAAGGTGAGCTTGCCTTCATGATAGGCAAGGATTGCAGTTTCAGGATCGGTGAAGACCTTACCTTCATACTGCTCATAGGAGTGGAACTTTTCAGCCATGGCTGGTTCGCCACGCTTCTCATAATATTTGGCATACATCTCATCCATGGCGATATCATCTTCCAAAGTGAGATAGTAATTGCCGTAAATCATATCCTGGGAAGGAACGCAGATCGGCTTACCATCGCTTGGCTTGAGGATGTTTCTGTTTGCCGTCATGAGGCACATGGCTTCGGCCTGGGCCTGTCTGGAAAGAGGAACATGGACAGCCATCTGGTCACCGTCGAAGTCGGCGTTGAAGCCAGGGCAGACAAGTGGATGCAGACGGATTGCCTTACCTTCGATGAGAATCGGCTTGAAAGCCTGGATACCCAATCTGTGAAGTGTAGGAGCACGGTTGAGAAGGACCGGATGATCCTTGACAATCTCTTCGATTGCATCATAGACTCTCGGATCTCTCTTGGCAATCAATTCGTCAGCCTGTCTCTGGGAAGTGACAGTGCTGCCTTCGGCGAAGATAAGATAGTGAGCAATGAATGGACGGAAGAGCTGAACGGCCATTTCGCGTGGAAGACCGCACTCATCCATATTGAGAGTCGGACCGACAGCGATGACGGAACGACCGGAATAGTCGACACGCTTACCCAAAAGGTTCTGACGGAATCTACCCTGCTTACCTTTCAAAGTGGAAGAAAGGGACTTCAGTGTATTTCCGGAGATGGAAGTGCTCGGCTTGCTTCTCTTGTCATTGTCGATGAGGGCATCGACAGCTTCCTGAAGCATACGCTTCTCGTTGATGAGAATGACGTTTGGTGCATGCTCTTCGATTTCGTGCTTGAGACGGTTGTTCTTGATGATGACCTGACGATAGAGATCGTTGAGGTCGCTGGTGGCATATCTACCACCATCAAGCTGCATCATAGGACGGAGTTCCGGTGGAATGACAGGAAGAACGGTAAGAACCATCCATTCTGGCTTGATGCCGGAATTCTTGAAGGACTTGAGGACTTCAAGTCTCTTGATGGCCTTGATTCTCTTCTGGTTCTTTTCACCGACGGAAGCCTTAAGATCCTTGGAGACATCCTCGATTTCCTTGTCAAGGTCGATTTCCTTGAGAAGCTTGAGGACGGCTTCGGCACCGATGCCGAATTCAGCACCAGTGTATTTGTGAATGAACTTGGAAACGGTGAAGAAATCAAACGGCTGGGAAAGCTTGGAGATGGTATGGATATAATTCTGAGCCTTCAGATAATCCATGTCTCCGTCATGAAGCTTGTCGCTGGTAAGGATTTCCTGCTCGATGACGCTGGCAAAGACATCACGGGCTGTCTTCTCATCGAGGACCTGACGGTACTTCAAGATCTTGGAGATACCGGCATTGGTGACGATGTGGGAAACGAAATAGACGACTTCTTCAAGCTGCTTTGGTGGGATACCCAAGGTAAGACCCATCTTGGATGGGCTACCTTTGGCATACCAGATATGAGTGCAAGGGAAAGCCAGGTTGATGTAACCCATTCTTTCTCTTCTGACGGCCTTGAGGGTAACCTCAACACCGCACTTTTCACAGACTTTGCCGGCATAGGAAGACTTCTTGTATCTTCCGCAGTGGCATTCGTAATCTTTTGCAGGACCGAAGATCTTTTCGCAGAAGAGACCATCCGGTTCTGGCTTTTGGGAACGATAATTGATCGTTTCCGGTTTCGTGACTTCGCCACGTCCCCATTCACGAATCTTATCTGGACTGGCAAGACCAATCTTGATTGCCTTTAAACGGTTTAAATCAAACATTGTCAGTGTCCTCCTTATTCGTTATCTTCTTTTTCGTAAGAAGATTCTTCGGATTCCATATATTCGTTATGAGCGAATTCCTCGGCGATTTCCTCGTCAAGATGCGCATTTCTGGCGGCGTTCATCTCATCTTCCTCTTCGTGCTTGGTGTCGAAGTTGATCATATCGTGATGTGCACGACGGCTGTCACGTTCGGCATCCTCGGAGATGGTATCCATGTTGATTGGCTGATTTCTCTCATCGAGAAGAGTGACATCGATGCCAAGACCCTGAAGTTCCTTGATGAGAACACGTGTGGATTCCGGCATGCTCGGCTTGGAGACCTGATTACCCTTGAGAATGGATTCATAGGTCTTGTTTCTGCCGACCATATCATCAGACTTGATGGTGAGCATTTCCTGAAGGATATAGGCTGCACCATAAGCTTCAAGTGCCCAGACTTCCATTTCACCGAAACGCTGACCACCATTCTGTGCCTTACCACCGAGCGGCTGCTGGGTGACAAGAGAATACGGACCGATGGCACGGGCGTGAATCTTATCTTCGACCATGTGGTCAAGTTTGATCATGTACATGACACCTACAGCGATACGGGAATCGAATCTTTCGCCAGTCTGACCATCGATAAGGACGGTCTTGCCATCGCTGTCAATGCCAGCTTTGGCCATGAACTGTTCGATTTCTTCATTGGTTGCGCCATCAAAGACAGGAGTGGAAACCTTGATGCCGAGCTTTTTGCAGGCCAAGCCCAACTGAACTTCCAAAACCTGACCGATGTTCATACGGGACGGAACGCCCATTGGGGAGAGAAGGATGTCGACTGGTGTGCCATCCGGAAGATAAGGCATATCCTCGACAGGCAAAACCTTGGAGATGACACCCTTGTTACCATGACGGCCAGACATCTTGTCGCCGACCTGAATCTTTCTCTTCTGGACAACATAGACCTTGACGGCTTCGATGACATCCGGAGAGAGTTCATCGCCGTTGGATCTGGAGAATGTCCTTACATCCAGGACAATACCTTCACCACCATGTGGAACTCTGAGTGATGTATCCTTGTCTTCATCAGACTTGCTGGAGAAGATGGACTTCAAAAGATGATCGTTGTTGGTTTCGGTAGTTTCACCCTTTGGAGTGGTCTTACCGACAAGGATGTCGCCTTCCTTGACTTCGGTACCAGGAACGACAATACCTCTTTCATCGAGGTATTTCTTCTTGTCTTCGCCGAGGTTCGGGACATTCTTGGTGAATTCCTCATCACCCAACTTCGTCTTACGTCTTTCGATTGGATATTCCTCAATGATGAGGTTAGTGAACAAATCCTTGTTGACACATCTTTCGGAAATGACGATGGCGTCCTCATAGTTGTAGCCATGCCATGTCGTGAAGGCGACAACAGCGTTCTGACCTAAGGCAAGTTCGCCCTTGTCCATGGATGGACCATTGGCGATGATTTGGCCAGCTTCGACATGATCGCCGACATTGACGATTGGAGACTGGCTGATGCAGGTTCTCTTGTTGGAACGGACGAAGGATCTAAGCTTGTGAATCTTCTTGGTTCCATCATCATTGATGATGACGATCTGTCTGGAATCGACATAGTCGACCTTACCAGGCTTCTCGGCAAGAATGGCTTCACCGGAGTCATGGGCGATCTTGTCTTCAAGACCAGTTCCGACAAACGGAGCTTCCGGTCTGAGAAGAGGAAGAGCCTGACGTTGCATGTTACTACCCATCAAGGCACGCTTACCATCATCGTTTTCCAAGAATGGAATACAGGCGGCAGCGATGGAGACAATCTGCTTTGGAGAAGCATCGATCAAGTCGCATTCTTCTGCCTTGGCAGTGATATATTCGCCGTTGAAACGGGCATTGACGATATCATCAGTGATTCTGTTGGTCTCAGCGTCGACGACGACGTTAGCCTGACAGATGGTGTGATTCTTTTCTTCATCGGCAGTCAACCAAAGGACATGATCCTTGTCATTGTCGACGATTCTGTCCTTGACAGGACGATATGGAGTCTGAAGGAAACCATATTCGTTGACCTTGGCATAACAGGCAAGGTTGGAAATCAAACCGATGTTCTGACCTTCTGGAGTTTCGATTGGACAGATTCTGCCATAGTGCGTCGGATGGACGTCACGGACGGCGGAGGAAGCTCTGTCTCTGGTCAAACCGCCACGACCCAATGCGGAAAGACGTCTCTTGTTGGTAAGTTCGGCAAGAGGGTTGGTCTGATCCATGAACTGGGAAAGAGAATCAGAATTGAAGAACTGATTGACGGCACTGGTCAAAGCCTTGATGTTGATAAGGGAAGAGATGTTCATGTTGGAGAGGTCAGAAGTGGACATTCTGTCATGGATGGTTCTCTTCATCTTGCTGAGACCGGCACGGAATTTATCCTGAATCAATTCGCCGACGCAACGGACTCTCTTGTTTCCAAGATGGTCAGTATCATCGGTGGAACCGATACCTTCGGTAAGGTTGAGCATGTAGGAAAGGGAAGCTACGATATCCGGAATCGTGACATAGGTGAGGTTGATGGTAAGATCGGTACCGATGATATGGACGACCTTTTCCTTGGGTTCACCATTCTCATCCTTGTATGGAACAAGGACTTTCACGAGATTGACACGGTTATGTGAATCGAGTTCGGTATTGGAAGAAAGAATGACAGTATGATTGTCGTTGTCATCAAAGAAGTTTTCTTTCTTAAGTCCATTGACATCATCGATGGAAAGGATGTGTCCAGACTCATGGACGATTTCACCATCCTTGCTGATAAGATCTTCGGCAAGTTTCTGATTGATGAGACGGTCATAGATACCAAGTTTTTCATTGATCTTGAATCTACCGGCCTTGCCCAAATCATAATGTTCGTTTTCAAAGAAACGCTGCTTCAATGTCATTGCAGCAGACTGAACTGTGTATGGTTCGCCCGGACGAAGTTTTCTGAAGATGAATCCGACAGCCTCATGAGCTCTGTCAGCAGCACCTTTCTTGGCATTCACAGGAGTCTTTTCCAAGGCTCTTCTGAGGAAAGCATTTTCGCCGAAAAGACCGATGATACCGGTGACTGTTGGAGATGGAGTGCCATCCATGCAATTCGGAAGTGTATCATCAGAAAGTGATTCGCTGTCAGAGACAAGACCCAAGGCTCTCAAAAGGACAAGAGCTGGGACCTTCTTCTGCTTATCGATACGGACAGAGACATAATCACGGTTGTCCGTAAGATATTCAAGCCAGATACCTCTGGCAGGAATGATGTCGGAACCATAGACGATGTTGATTTCGTTCTTGGCATCCGTATCGGACTTCTTGAGGGTGACTTCGTCCATTTCCTTGGAGACATATGCACCTGGAGAACGGACAAGCTGGGAAGCGATGCACTTCTCAGAGCCGTTGATGATGAAGGTTCCGGATGGAGTAATCCATGGGAAATCGCCCATGAAGATTTTTTCTTCCGTGACGGTTGAGTCAGGATGTTTCAATCTCAAAGTGACAAAAAGCGGTGCAGAATAAGTCAAAGCAGAAACCTTGCATTCAAAGTATCCATGCTTTTCATCGGCAGAACCCCATTCAGATTTGACATAATCAAGTTCTGCGAACTCTTCTACATCCGTTTCATGGCCACGTGTGTCCTTGTTGGACTGGATCGGGAACATATCTCTGAAGACTTCGTTCACACCAGTCTCAGCAAACCAATTAAAAGAATTAAGCTGCACATCGCAAAGATTCGGAAGTGGAACATTTGAGAACGTCTTACTCAGATCAATACGACCAGTTGCAGTCTTTTTATATTTGTTCAAGTCTAATTCTTCCATATATTTACCTCGTGTCTTTCTTTCCGTTCACACTACGGGACTAAAGTTGTTTAAGGCTTTTTTCGAATAAAAGTCAGACATTTTGTGTGTTATCTGCCTGACTCCTTAGAGACAACTAAGCCCACACCTCCCAAAAAAGGGCGATGTGGGACTAGGATACGCAAGTATATACGGATTACTTGACTTCGACTTCAGCACCGACAGCGGTAAGCTGCTTGGCAAGTTCTTCACCCTCGGATGGGGAGACCTTTTCCTTGATGGCGCATGGAGCTGTGTCAACAAGCTTCTTGGCATCCATAAGGCCTAAGCCAGTGATGGCCTGAACAGCCTTGATGACCTGAACCTTGGAAGCACCGACAGCCTTAAGGGTGACGGTAACTTCGGATGGGCCTTCAGCGGCAGCCGGGCCAGCGGCAGCAACAGCAACACCTGCAGCAGCCTTGACACCGAATTCATCTTCGATGGCATGGACAAGATCCATGATCTCGACCATGTTCATTTCCTTCAAACCGGCAATGACATCTTCTTTAACTAATTTAGCCATTTTAGTTTTCCTCCATTAATGGTTTAATTTTCTACTCGACACGACATTAGCCGATTAGTCGGCAAGACTGGCGTTTTCCGGATCGTTCTTCTTGCCAACTTCCTTGATGGTAAGGGCAAACTGGACGAGTGGAGCTTCCAGGACAGATAAGAGACGGCTGAGAGCACCTTCCTTGCCACCGATACTAGCCAAATCATTGAGCTGGTCAGCGTTGCAGAAGCTACCATCGATCATACCGCCTTTGACAGTGAAGTTCTTACTGTGGGCTTTGGCAAAATCGCCTAAGACGCTCAATCCAGCACCAGCTTCAGAAGCGGTAACCAAGGCAGACGGTCCCTTGAACAAAGAATCCAATTCGGATAAGCCATCTTCATCGACAGCTTTCTTCATCAAGGCATTCTTCTGGACGGAGAGCTTGGCACCGGCTTTCTTCAAGTCGGTTCTGAGTTGGTTGACGTCAGCGACAGACAAAGCAGAATAAGAGACGACAACTGTAGTGTGAGAAGTCTTGAGGACATCGTTGAGTTTGGAAACGATTTCCTTCTTCTCAGCTAAGATCTGCTGATTCATCTTTTCACCTCCTCATTTTAGGTTTGGTGTATATAACAATATACTTTGTTGACTATTTTTAGTAGTTACTCAATCCTCGGTAACACAATTAAGCCGTTTATTTATCGGCAGTTACTGTCTTAGGTATATTGAGACACCCGAATCAAACGGATAACGACTTATGTAGATGGAATTAAAGAGCTAACTTGATAGCTGGGCCATAGGTGCAAGAGATGGTGGCAGAGAGGATGTAGGTTCCCTTGACAGCTGCTGGCTTGATTCTGTTGACGGCATCGACGATAGCCTTGAGGTTATCGACAAGCTTGTCAGCATCGAAGCTGGCCTTGCCGAAGTTGATGGCAAGGTTTCCGTCCTTATCATTACGATAAGAGATCTTACCGTTCTTGATTTCCTTGATGGCAGAAGCGATATCTGGAGTGACAGTACCAGTCTTCGGGTTTGGCATCAAGCCTTTTGGACCAAGGACACGGCCCATACGGCCCAAGAGACCCATCATGTTCGGAGTGGCAACGATGACATCGAAGTCAAACCAACTTTCCTTCTGGATCTTATCGAGCATATCCTGCTGACCGACATAATCGGCACCAGCGGCAGTGGCATCAGCGACTTTATCGGTGATGGCAAGGACTCTGACGGTCTTACCATTGCCGTGAGGAAGCGTGATGGTTCCTCTCAACTGCTGATCAGCCTGCTTTGGATCGATGTTGAGATTGAAACTGACGTCGATGGATTCATCGAACTTGGCAGTTGCAGTCTTCTTGACCAATTCACAGGCCTCAGCCAAAGTGTACTTCTTGTCTTTTTCGATCAAAGCTAAAGAAGCAGCATATTTCTTAGATAATTTTTTCATGATCAATGTTCCCCTTTAGATTAGTCGTCAATGACGATGCCCATGGACTTGGCAGAGCCGGCGATGCATCTTTCAGCGGCTTCGATGGAATCCACGTTGAGATCTGGCATCTTGTACTCAGCAATCTTCTTGACATCTTCCTTCTTGACATGACCAATGACATCCTTGTTGCTTCCGCCATGATCTGGACCCTTGCGGCCCTTCTGTGCGCCAGCAGCCTTCAAAAGAAGGTAGGTTGTCGGGGTGGTCTTGAAACTCATCTCGAATGTACGATCTTCATAGATCGTGAGAATGCAAGGAACGACTTCACCTCTTCTGTCTCCGGTCTTGGCGTTGAATTCCTGGCAGAATTTACCGCCGATACCGTAAGGACCGAGCTTCTGACCCAACTTTGCTGGGTTGGCTCCGCCGCCTTCAGCACGAATGATCATCGTTCTGGTGACTTTTTTTGCAGCCATTTTATTTTCCTCCTATGACATGCATGTGGTACTGACAGCAGTCACTGACTTCCCACTATTATTAGGATATTCGCCTCCAAAAAGAGGGCATAATATGCCTAAACGAAAAGATTATACTAGCGAAGGATGCACTTTTCAAGCTTTTTTTACCCATAGAGAACCGGAAACAAAAACATGAATATTCGGTTTCACCGTAAATTCGCATTTAATTCACCAAGCTCAAATAGAACTAAGCCAAATCAAGAAGCACGATATTCTCTACTTTTTGCTCAAAATTTACCCAATCTTTATTAATGATACTGATTATTTCCTTATTATTGATTAAAGTTTCGACTTCAGAGTTCTTTCATGCTCTTTGCGTAGATGCCTAATATGCAATATGTGAATTTCTTTATCATTAAATAAGGAAGAATCCAATCATCATAAAGTTTTCACTTATGACTTCCTGATGAGATTCTCGATTTTTCTTGTATCTGTTCCCAAATTATGATATTTTATTTCTCGCCTTTTCAATCAAGAGGCTGACTGATGCACCGCTGGAGTGTCACTCGACCATGTGCAACAGGAAAACACAATCATTTCCAAAGGAGAAAACTAATCATGAACAAACAGTTAGTTCAGCAGATCACTGCTACACAGATCAGACACGATCTTCCTGAGTTCGAAATCGGTGATACCATCAAGGTCATGGTCACCATCCGTGAAAACAACAAGGAAAGACAGCAGGCCTTCGAAGGTGTCGTCATCTCCATCCGTGGTGCTGGCGCTTCCAAGACCTTCATCGTCAGAAAGGATTCCGCCGGTGTCGGTGTCGAGAGAAACTTCCTCATCAACTCCCCATCCATCGCATCCATCCAGGTCCTCAGACATGGTAAGGTCAGAAGACATAAGCTTTATTACCTCAGAGCCCGTTCTGGTAAGGCTGCCAGATTGGAAGAAGTCATCCGCAAGGACAAGATTGCTGCCAATTTAGCCGCTACCAAGACCAACGCTGACAAGAAGAAGGCTGCCAACAAGGCAAAGGCAGAAGCTGCCAAGGCCGCCAAGGCAGAAGCCCAGGCTGAAGAAGCCAAGTAAATTCGATTTCCACAAACCATTCTTACCTGATAAAATAGTGACAAGTCGGCCATTGGCCGACTTTTTTCTATCTTTCATCAATCTGTCAATATAAAACACTTGACAGGCATTTGACAGATGACTATACTATCGATGTTATATTTTTTGGAGGACTATTTATTATGGTTAAAATCAGATTAGCTCGTATCGGCAGAACTCATTATGCCCAGTACAGAATCGTTGTCAGTGATTCCAGAAGAATCCCGAACTCCGCCGCCTTGGCTCAGCTTGGTTCCTACAATCCAAACACTGAAGAATGCACCATCGATGAGGCTGAAGCTCTCAAGTGGTTGGCAAACGGTGCCATCCCATCCGATTCCGTCAAGACTCTTCTTTCCAAGAAGGGCATCATCAAGAAGTTCGCTGATGCTAAGTTGGCTGCCAAAAAGGCAAACACTGAGGCAAAGTAATCATGGAAACCGAAACTAACCTCGATCTCACTGGGGACATCCGCTCACTCGTCGAACCGTTGGTTAGCAAGCCTGAGGTTGTCCAGATCAGTCGCACGGACAAACCTGAGGATCTTGGAAAAAAAGAACAGAATTATCTGATTCTCTGTGACAAGGAAGACCTCGGCAAGTTGATTGGACGTCATGGTGTCATCTCTGATTCCCTGCGTACCATTCTCAATGTTTCCGTCAAGAACATGAGAAAGAAAGTTCATCTCCGTTTTGAATCCTTAGACGAATTCAACGGCAACAACTAAATTCAAGGATGGGGAGAAATCACTCCCCATTTCTTTTTTAATCAGAAAGGAATCACCATTATGGCAAAAAAGAAAATCGGAAAAATCGTCAATTTCTTCGGTCTGAAGGGACAACTGAAGATCTCCGTCACCTCTTCCACGGCTGAAGAAAGATTCAAGCCGGGAAAGAAAGTCCTGATCGAAGACGAGACAGGAACTGAAAAGGAATACGTCATCTCATCCCTGATGATAAAGAACGAACGTATCCTCGCCATCGGTTTGGAAGGATATACGGACATCAACCAGATTCAGCATTTCATCGGAAAGGACGTCTTCCAGAACGTCCGTGCTCCAAAAGGCACCTTTTTCTATGATGACCTCGTCGGAATGGATATCATCGACAGCGATGGAAAGAATCTGGGAAAGGTCGACCACATCGAAAAGATGCCAGCCGGCGAATACCTCGTCATCGGAAAGACGACCTACATCCCGTTCATTCTCGAACAGTTCATCGCAAGCGTCGACAAGAAGCAGAAACAGATTCACCTCACCGCCCTGGCTACCGAAACCACGAAATGATGAAGATAAAGATCATGACGCTCTTCCCGGACTTCTACAACGAATTCCTGAAGAGTTCCATCATCGGAAGGGCGATTTCCAAAGGTCTTGTCGAAATTACCTTGGTAAACATAAGAGACTACTCCCTGGACAAGAACCATCGTGTCGATGACCATCCAATCGGTGGTGGAGCCGGACTCATCATGAGAATGGAGCCTCTGATGGATTGCCTCAGGGCAAACACGACAGAGAAAACACATAAGATCTTTGTCGGTCCGAAAGGACATACTTTCTCTCAACAGGACGCCATCCGTCTTTCCAAGATGGATGAAATATGTTTCATCTGTGGACACTATGAAGGTGTCGACAGCAGATTCGAGGACTATGTGGACGAGGAACTCTCAGTCGGAGATTTCATCCTGACTGGCGGTGAGATACCTGCGATGGCCTTCACCGACAGCATCGTAAGATTGCTCAAGGGTGCCATCAGCGATGATTCCACCAAGGAAGAATCCTTCAACAACACCATACTTGAATACCCGCAATACACCTACCCCAGGGAATACGAGGGAAAGAAAGTACCAGACATTCTCTTCAGTGGAAACCATGAGGTCATCGAAAGATACCACAGGAAGGAAGCTATCCGGGAAACCTACGAAAAGAGAAGAGACCTTTTCGAAAAAATGACATATTCCAGAAAGGATGCTGAGATCATCGAGGAAGTCATCCGTCATGACAACACTCCATCCAAGAAGGAACTCGAAGCCATCGAAAAGGGAAAGCGATTCGTTTCCAACCATAAATGAGATCAGTCACAGGACTGATCTTTTTCATTGAAAAAGGAACCATTTCCCTAGGGAAACAGTTCCTGAAATCCTTACTTCTTGAACTGAGACATCATCATCTGCGCAGCGCGCGGATTCTTCTGCATCATGTTCATCTGCTTCTTCATCATGTCAAAGGAGTCGAGAAGCTTGGTGACATCGGCTGGCTGGACACCGGCACCCTTGGCAATTCTGATCTTTCTGCTCGTCTTGACCATCTCCGGCTTTTTTCTTTCCTGTCTGGTCATGGAATTGATGATGACTTCCGTCTTCTTGAGCATGGCCTGGGCAGCATCGACCTGGTCATCATCCATCTTCGGCATGTTCGGAAGCATCATGAGAATCTTCTTGAGAGGTCCAAGACGGTTCATCTGCTTCATCAATGAAAGCATGTCGTTGAGATCAAAGAGACCCTGCTGAAGTCTTCTTGAGGTCTTCTCAGCCTGCTTGGCATCGATTTTCTCCTGCATTTCCTCGACGAGGGAGACAATGTCACCCATGCCAAGGATTCTGTCTGCCATTCTGTCAGGATGGAAATTCTCGAAATCTGAGATTTTTTCACCAGTACCGGCATATTTGATTGGAAGTCCGGTGAGTTTCTTGATGGAAAGTGCGGCACCGCCACGGGAATCACCATCAAGCTTGGTCATGACAAGACCGGTGATCTTGATCTTGGAATTGAAGGTCAGGGCAACATTGGTCGCGTTCTGACCGACGAGGGAATCGACGGTGAGCAATGTCTCATCGACATTGACGATGGTCTGGATATCCTTCAGTTCCTGCATCAGCTTCTCATCGATTTCAAGTCGACCGGCTGTATCCAGAATCAGAATCTGATATTTTTCATTGACCGCCTTGTCATAGGCTGCCTTGGCAATCTGTGGGACAGGCGTACCGCTTTGATCAAGATAGGTTTCGACGACCGGATCACATTTCAGGCCGAGGTTCCTCAATTGGTCTATGGCAGCCGGACGATAGACGTCCAAGGCACCGAAAAGGACCTTCTTGTGGTTCTTTGTCTCGAAAAGCTGGGCAAGCTTGGCGGCGGAAGTCGTCTTACCTGTACCCTGAAGACCGACCATCATGATGACAGTAGGTCTTCCGTCCATGCGGAACGGAATATCGTTGTCACCATCTCCGAGAAGTTTCTCCATCTTGTCATGGACGATCTTGACGACCATGTCACCAGGTGAGACCTTCTGAAGGACCTTCTGACCGATTGACTCTTCCTTGACTTCCCTGATGAAGTCTGTGACGACATCATAGTTGACATCTGCTTCCAAGAGTGCCTTGCGCACCTCGGAGAGCATTTCGTCCATATTCTTTTCCGTCAGAGTAGCCTGACCGCGCATCTTCTTGAAGATGCCGGAAAGACGACCTGACAAACTCTCAAATGCCATATCCGATTTCTCCTTTCAGTTCCTCCATCAGCTTTTTTCTTTCCTCATCATCAGTTTCTTCGGAAAGTTTTTCCATGATGGATGCAAGTTTTTGATTTTTCTTATAAATGCCTAAGCAGTCTTCATATTTTTCCAGTTGTTTCTCGCCATGGCTCAGCGACTCGAAGACAGCATTTCTCGACACGGCCTCGACTTCGGAAATCTCCGTGATGGAATAATCACTGAGATAGAAGAGTTCCATCCTATGATAGATATTCTTCGTCAGCAATTTTCCGTATAGGAGAAGAAGTTGTCCGAAGTATTCTTTCTTCTGCAGTTCGTTTTCCATATCAGATCACAAAATAGATGAAATCAAGCAAGCAGAAGATGATGCCTGTGATGAAGAATGTATACCAGAATCTCTGATATTTGTAGAAATGTCTCCTGTCGACCCATTGTTCGAGAATGGCAAAGATGAAGGCGAAGACGACGGAGAAAAGTATCTCGGCAAGATAGTAATTCGGAATAAGAAGATGCATGCCGAAATTCACAAGCTTATTCAGTGCCAGAATAATGAGAAGTTCAAGGAAGAAGCGCATCATACACTTTCATCCTCCTTATCACCGACAAGAAGACCATAGAGATATTTGTCGAGATCGAATTCCTCGAGATCATCCATCTTCTCGCCCAAGCCGATGAACTTGACCGGAAGAGCAAGTCTGTCACGGATGGAAAGGATGATGCCACCCTTGCTGGTGCCATCCATCTTGGTGATGATGATACCCGTAAGATTGCATGCCTCCTTGAAGACACTGGCCTGATCGATTCCGTTCTGTCCGGTATTGGCATCAATGATGAGAAGTGCTTCATGTGGAGCCTCCGGAATGACCTTCTTGATGACTCTCACCATCTTGGAAAGCTCGTCCATGAGTCCCTTCTTGTTCTGCAGTCTTCCCGCAGTATCGACAAGAACAAGGTCATAATGTTCCTCAAGAGCCTTCTTCATGGCATCATAACATAAGGATGCTGGGTCTCCGTTGGGCTTGGAAAGAATATCAACACCGACCTTCTGTGCCCAGAAGGTAAGCTGTTCAACTGCACCGGCACGGAATGTGTCTCCGGCGACAAGAAGAACTTTCTTGCCTCTTTCCTTATACTTATGGGCAAGCTTGGCAACGGTCGTCGTCTTGCCGACACCATTGACACCGCACATGAAGATGACGGTCGGGGAATTCTCGACGAAGGTGATGTCCGTTGAGAAGCTTCCTCCTTTGTTGGCGTAGGAAACAAACATCTTGTCGATGAGAAGATCGTTGAGTTCATCAGCGGAAGTGATCTTCCTTGCGGAAGCCTCCATGGCCGTTTCCTTGATGAGTTCAAGGGAAAGGTTGACGCCGACATCGGCTTCGATGAGAATTCTTTCCAGGGAATCGAAATACTCCTGGTTGATGACCTTGTTGGAATTGGCAAGCTTCTTCAGCCTCTCGGTGAAGCCGACCCTGGATTTATCCAGTCCGGCGACATACTTGTCCTCGATTTCCTTTTCCGTTTCCTTCTCGGAAGGAGCTTCCTCCTTCTTTTCCTCTGCTACGGCAGAGGATTCAGCCTTTTGTTCTTCTTTCTGCTCATCATCCTTGCGATGGGCAAATTTGTTTTTCAGAAAGTTTATCAGACCCATATCAATTACCTACCTTTTTGCTTATGGCATCACTGGCAGCGTTGATTTCCGCTTCCTTGATGTTATGCCCTTTTCCGACACCCAGGGAAACCTGACCATATCTTGCCTCGACCGTGAAGCAGACGTTTTCGGACATCAGATTCTCCTGCTTTATGACGACATATTGGATGACGGCGCCCTTCAGAAGTTCCTGAAGCCTTGATTTGCTGTCTCTCCTTATGGAGACATCCAAAGCTTGGGAAAGAAGTGGGGTAAATATGTCCGTCACGATTTTCCTCACCTTGTCATATCCCTGATCGACATAGACCGCACCGATGAACGCCTCAAAGACATCCTCATCGATATGCTTATGGAATTTCGTATTATCCTTCTCTCCCTGGGAATATCTCACCAAGGATGCAAAATGAAAGACATCCTCGGAGAAATGTGTCAATGTCTTTCCCTCAACCATGGCTGCCCTCATCTTGGAAAGTGTTCCGGAATTGGCATCGGGATTTGCCTGATAGACCATGTCACCGACAATCATGTCCAACAGGGAGTCGCCCAAAAACTCGAGTCTGTCATAATTCGGGCATTCCTTATGCTCATTCGTATAGGAAGCATGGGTGAATGCCTGTTCATAGATCAAGACATCATTCGGAGTGATGTCGAAGCGCTGAAATACCTTCTTCAATCCCTCAATCATTCGCTTTGGTCTCCTGACTGGAGAAATGCTCCTTGATTCTGTCGACGATATGGCAATCGATCATCTTCTCACAGACACCGATGGCCTGATAGAAGGCATATTCATTGGAATTTCCATGCGCCTTGACGCAGATTCCGTCAATACCCAAAAGAATGGCTCCGCCATATTTGCGGTAATCCATGGTCTCCTTCATTCTCTTGAACCCCTTGGATGAAAAAATATATCCGATCTTGGTAAGAAGATTCATCTTGAAGGATTCCTTGATCAGCTCATTCATGACCTTTCCCATGCCCTCGGTGGATTTCAGGAATATGTTTCCGGCATAACCCGGAGACACGACGACATCATGCGTTCCGTCGATGACTTCCCTGGCCTCGACATTGCCACGGAATCCAGGAAGTTTTCTTTCCTCCATCAGGGTATAAGCTTCAACCACTTCATCAGTTCCCTTGCCTTTTTCAGTTCCGTTGGAAAGAATCCAGACACCCGGGTCCTTCACGTTAAGGACATACTGGGAATAGATTCTGCCAAGGATACCGAACTGATAGACTTCCTCGGCGGTATTGTAGTTGCTTGCACCGATATCCAATACGACAGTGGGAACACCGGTCTTCTTCGTTGGGAAGGGAGAACATAGTCCTGCGCGGAGAACTCCTTCCACATTTCTGAGAAGAATCGTTGAACCGGTGACAAAGCCACCGCTGGAACCGGCTGTAAGAACGGCGTCGGCCTTTCCTTCCTTGACGGCATTGATTGCCTGATACATGGAGGATTTCTTTGCACGGAGGAAATCAAGTGGCTTGATTTCCATTGGAATGATGGTTTCCGTATGATGAATCTCAACTCTGTCCTTGTCCTTGCATCCATCGAAAATGGAATGAAGGATTTTCTCATCCCCAAAGAGAAGGAACGAGACATCCTTGTTGGTTTCAAGATAATGAATGACGGATTGGGAGAGGATTTCCGGTCCGGAATCAGATCCCATCATGTCTATGGCAATTTTTTTCATCACAAAACCTCCTTTGAAAGGAAAGATACCCTATTATCATACCAAATATGGAAAATGATTGAAACCGACAAAGCAAAGTTGTTTCAGTGCAAAATCAATCTGCCTTCAATGCCGATGGACTTAGTCTACTTATCGTCCTCAAATCATAAATGATGGAATATTTTCCAACCGCAGAATCAAATGTCAGAAAGAAATCATCACAATAAAAAGACATGGCCTTCAATTATCAACAGCCCGAATATTTCCGTGGAATTCCAGGCATTGTCTTTCCCATCAAAGCAGATTCAGCTTCTTCTCCGGATCCAGTGACTTCAGATAGTCGCTGTTCTCCTTTGTCTGAGGAGAGGAAAGAATCTTCCTTGCATCTTCCTTTGCACATTCGAACATCTTCAGGTCATCCACGAAATTGCAGACCATGAGTTCTGATTTTCCGGCCTGCGAGGTGCCGCCATAGGAGCCTGTTCCTCTTTGCTTCATGTCAAACTGGGAGATGGCAAGGCCGTCAGAGGATTTTGCAAGGAAATCAAGTTTTGCCTTGGCATCCTCGTCTGCTCCGTCATAAACAAGAAGTGCCATGGAGAAGTCTCCGCTTCTGCCGACTCTTCCTCTAAGCTGATGGAGGGTGGATACGCCAAAATAATTGGCATCATAGACAATTAAAAGGCATGCTGATGAGACATCGATTCCGACCTGGATGACCGTGGTCGAGACAAGAATCGGTTTCTCACCGTCGGCAAAACACCGGATGATCTCATCCTGTGTCTCCTTCTTGATTTTTCCGTGGAGCAGCTGCACCTTATCCGGATATCTTGACGAGATTTCATCATACAGTTTCTCTACAGACCTTCCACCCTTTTCTCCATCCGTGATCTTCGGCGCCACGATGAAGACCTGCCTATGGACAGACAAGGCCTTGTCGATGGCCTTATAGATCAAAGGATCCATGCTGGTCAGGACTTTCGTCTCGACATTTCTTTTTCCGGAAGGGAATTCGTTCAAGGTAGTGACGTCGATGTCGGCATTGATGATCTGAGCCAAAGTACGGGGAATCGGGGTTGCCGACATCATCAATATGTCGACCGCCTTTCCCTTCTTCAAAAGACTTTCCCTCTGCTCGACACCAAAAAGCTGCTGTTCATCGATGATGCAGAGTCCAAGTGAGTCGAAACTGACTCTTTCCGAAATGGCGGAATGGGTGGAAATAAGGATATCTATGTCACCCTTGGACAGCTCTTCCAAAAGTTTCATTGTATCCTTGCTGTTTCCGTTGGCACCGGAAAGGAAGGCAATCTTCAAATCATATCCTTCAAACACCTTCTTTGCGTTCTCGTAGTGTTGGGTAGCCAATTCCGATGTCGGAGCCATCAATACTCCCTGTTTTCCTCTAAGATAGTTGGCATAAAGACTGACGAAGGCGACAATCGTCTTTCCTGTTCCGACATCGCCCTGAAGAAGTCGGTTCATGACCTTTTCCTTCTCCATGTCAAGAACGATGTCGCGGATGGCGTTTCTCTGATCCAGTGTCAGCTTATAGGAAAGATTCTTTACGAATCTGTTCACCATGTCATGTGAGATTGTCCTGAAGTTTTCCTTTTTCAGCTCATCCAGCTTTTTCTTGTCTGACAGGGAACGGATACAATAGGATAAGGCTTCCTCATACTTAAAGACACGTAAGCCATCATAAAGGTCCTTCCTGTTTCTGGGAAGATGGACACACCGATATGCGTCATATTCGTTCATCAGCCTATATTTCTCCACCAAGGACTGTGGCACCCTGGAAAGCATGTAGTCCGATGGTCTTGGGACGGATAATATCTTCTTCACCTGGTTTGCAAAGAAAGACTGTGAGACCGTCTTGGGAAGGTTATAGACAGGCTTGATTCCCGTCATCACATAATAGGAATCGATATCCAGAATGGAATGAACCATATAGACTTTTCTGGCTTCCGAATAATATAAGACGAAACATAGCTCCCTTTTGGCGCTGAGCTTCTGGATATAGAATGGTTGGTTGTAGACCATGCAGTCGATCAGATGGTTTCCTATCTGCAGCTTGAAACGAATCAGGGAAATACCACGGCTTGCGAAATTCTTTATATAGGAAGGGGATGCATGGAAAACGAATCTTTCCCCATTTTTCGGTTCCATGGAAAAAGGAGTCACGGTAAGATCTTCGTATCTCGATGGAAAATGTCTGAGGACATCCTCATCGGATGTCGCATTCAGTGCCTGATATAGTTCTTTTTGATTCATTTTTCAAAAAAAGCCGTATTCAAACGGCTTTTTGATGTTCATTATTCAACTGCGACAAAGAAGGAATAGACTGGCTGACCGCCATCGACGATGTCGATTTCGAAATCATCGCCATATTTCTCGCTGACTTTTTCCTCAGCTTCCTTCTTTTCTTCCGGAGTGATATCCTCACCACAGATGATGGTGATGATGGAACAATCCTCATCGATCATCTGATCGAGAAGCTCCATGAGGGTATTCATCTTATGCTTATGGCAGCAGACAATCTTCTTGCCTGTGATACCCATGAATTTGTCTTTTTCAACGGTGACACCATCGATGGTTGTATCCTTGATGGCATATGTGATTTCACCGCTCTTGACGGAGGAGATGTTCTCCTTCATGACTTCCTCATTTTCCTCAAGGGAAGCATCTGGATTGAACATCATGCAGGCAGTAAGGCCCTGTGGAATCGTCTTTGTCGGAATGACGGCGATATGATGTTCTTCCTTCATCAGGTCGGCAGCCTGTGAGGCGGCCATGAGGATGTTTCCGTTGTTCGGGAACAGGAAGATGTTTTCGGCGTTTGAATTCTTGATGGCATTGACGAAGTCGGCCGTGGATGGGTTCATCGTCTGTCCACCGGAGATGATGTAATCAACATTGGACTGCTTGAACATATCCTCGATGCCCTTGCCTACGGCAACGGCGATGAGAGCGAATTTCTTCTTCGGCTCATCCTTGATGCCAAGCTGTTTGGCCTGATCGGAGCTGGAAAGAGTCGTATCAGCCTTCAAGGCCACATTGAGTTTTTCCTCTTCACCTTCGATACCGAGATTCTTCTTCTCGGATTCAAAGTCATCCATGAGCTCCTCATGCTGTTCGGACATATTGTCACACTTCATGGTCTTGAATTCACCGAACTGCTGGGCATAAGTGAAGATATTTCCAGGCTTCATCGTATGGATATGGACTTTGACGAGATCATCGCTGTGAATGAATACAATGGAGTTTCCGTGAGCTTCCAAGACAGCCTTGAATCTCTTTTCGTTGAAGGTCTTCTTACCCTGAAGATTGTTCTGATCGGCAAGTTTGAGAAGGAACTGGGTGCAATAGCCGAACTCCTCATGATTGAACTTGGCCTGAACGGAACCATGACCTTCCACGGACTGTGTTGGCATCTTACCAGTGGAATAAGCGACGTTCTTTTCAGTGACCGTGGCCATTTCCTTTTCAACGATCTGATTATGAAGTGCCTTGGCAAAGCCTTCAAAGACCTTGCAAAGACCGGCACCACCGGAATCGACGACACCGACATCCTTCAGAACAGGAAGAAGTTCCGGAGTATGGTCAAGTGACTTCTGGGCTTCCTCAAGAAGGATGTCCAAAGCCACATCGATTGGCATATCTTTTTCTGCTCTTTCATAAAGAGCGGCACTGGCTTCACGAATAACAGTAAGAATCGTACCTTCGACAGGTCTCATGACTGCCTTGTAGGCAGTTTCCTTACCGGCCATGAAGGCTTCGGAAAGACCAATGGCATCCACTTCGTTCTTACCCTGGAGAGATTCAGAGAAACCACGGAAAATCTGGGAAAGAATGACACCGGAATTACCACGGGCACCCATAAGAAGACCACGTGCAAAATCCTTTGCCACGGAACCAATGGAATTGTCATTCTTGTTGAAGACTTCCTTGGCACCACTGGACATGGTAAGGTTCATATTTGTACCTGTATCACCATCCGGAACAGGGAAAACATTCAAAGCATCAACTTCCGGATAGGAATTATAAAGATTATTCGAACCGGAAATAATCATTTGTTTTAATATAACACCATCAATTTTAATCATAATATACAATCCTTTCGACAAGGCGATTTATTTCAAAGCCTGAACAAAAACATTCACCATCTTGAAGGGCAAACCGAAATTCTTTTCAAGAACATAGGAAACCTGCTTCTGTATTTCATAAGCAACTTCGGAAATCTTGATTCCTTTGGATAGGACGACATAAATGGATACATCATATCCGTCCTTGATTTTCTTTACGGAAACACCATCAGTGAAATCTTCTTTTTTCAGAAGCTGTCCAAGTGGATTGGAGAAATTCTTTTTCGCCACAAGTCCAACAACGCCATACACAGAAGAAACCGTGATACCGGCAAGATCTGCAACAGCCTGAAGGGAAAATTCGATTTTTCCAATTTTGTTATTTTTCTGTATGTTCATATGTGTTATTTGTTGTCTATGTATTATATAAAAA
>CAVJFW010000018.1:0-31508 GCA_963648975.1 bacterium
TTGGTATTGTTTCGCTTGGATGTGCAAAGAATCAGGTCGATCTGGAAGAGATACTCGCCTACCTGAAGAGGAATGATTTCATCACGGTGAGTGACCCGGAAATGGCTGACATCATCATCGTCAATACATGTGGCTTCATCGATGCGGCCAAGAAGGAAAGCATCGATGCCATCCTGGAAATGATCCAATATGAGAAACCGGTGGTCGTCACGGGTTGCCTTTCCACAAGATATCTTGAGGAACTCAAGAAGGAAATACCGGAAGTTGCCCTTTGGATTCCACTTGAGGAATACAAGAACTTCGGTGCTCTTTTCCAGCCATTGGTCAAGGAAAAGAAGCTCACCGGTGAAATCGACCCTACCAAGAGGCTTTTCATCTCTCCGGAAAGGGAAGCCTATCTCAGAATCAGCGACGGATGTGACAATTTCTGCAACTTCTGTGCCATTCCGCATATCCGTGGAAGATTCAAGTCCGTTCCTTTCGAGACACTGAAGAAGGAACTCGACATGATGGATGAAAACAACATCCGTTCCCTGACCGTCATCTCCCAGGATACTTCCATGTACGGAAGAGATCTTGGTGATGTGGATCTCACCATGCTGACAAAGGAAATCGTGAAGCATGAAAACTTCGACTTCATCAAGCTGATGTATCTCTATCCTGATGAAGTGAAGGAAGAGCTGATTGACCTTTTTGCACAAAACACAAACCTCACCCCATATTTCGATCTTCCGGTACAGCATTTCTCTGACAATGTCCTGAAGCATATGGGAAGAAGAGGCTCGGAAAAGGATATACTTGACCTCATCGCCCGTTTCAGGAAGAAGGTGCCTTCCGCCATACTGAGAACCACCATCATGGTCGGTTTCCCAGGTGAGACCGAGGAAGATTTCCAGGAATGCCTGAAGCAGGTCAGGGAAGTGAAGTTTGACCACCTTGGCTGTTTCATGTTCTGCCCGGAAGAGGGTACACCTGCCTATAAGTTCAAGGATCAGGTTGACGAGGAGACCAAGGTCAGAAGATACAACGAACTGATGAAGGAACAGAAGAAGGTTTCCTATCAGCTCAACAAGAAGAGAATCGGCCAGACATACAAATGCCTCATTACCAAATACAACGAAGAGGATTTCACCTATGACTGCATCTGCAATCTCTATGCTCCGGATGACATCGACGGAAAGATGAGAATCTATTCCAAGAGCGAACTTCATCCTGGTGACCTTGTCGAGGCAAAGGTCGTCAACGCCATGTTCTACGACCTTGATGCTGAGGTTACATCCATACTCAGAAAGGCCTAGATATGATATTTGGAAGACATATCAACAAATTCTATAAAAAATATTGGTACCTGTTTTTCGGTGTCTTTTTCTCTGATGCCGTCGTGGACATCATCCAACTGATGATTCCTCTCATCATCGGAAATGTCATCTCCGCATTCTCAAACACCACGCTTCAAGGCAGTGCCTACTCTTTTTCCGCCCTGAGACCGTTCACGGGATTTGAGGGAGGTTTTGTCATTTCCTCAAGTTCTTCCATTCCCTTCTATCAGACGGATTTCTTCATGACGCTGATGACGATCCTTTCCATTGGCCTTCTGATCTTCTTTGGCAGAATGTGTTGGAGATTTTTCTCGGCCCAGATCGGTGCAAGAATCGAAAGAGACCTCCGAGATGAGATGTTCGAACATATCCAGACCATGTCTCTTTCCTACTACAACCAGAAGAAGGTCGGTGGCCTTCTCTCCTTCTTCACCAATGATCTTGCCACCATCAAGCAGTGTTTTACCGATGCCCTGATCTGGGTGACGGATCTCACCGTATTGGGAACTCTCTCCTTCATCCTCATGGCCATCTTATCCCTGCAGCTTGCCTTATATGTCGCCATACCTCTTCTTCTCTTCATCATACTTGGAGGTGTCATCGGAAAGTTCGAGGCAAGGAAATACAAGATTTCCAGCGATGCCTTTGAATATCTTTCTGATTTCACGGAAGAGAATCTTCAGGGCTTCTCCGTCGTCAAGGCGTTCCTGAAGGAAAAGGCCAGAATCAAGTCGTTCAAAAAGCTGTCGCTTGATGCCGAGAAGACGAATGTCGAATATCTTCGCTATTCCTCCCTGATCGATCTTTTCATCAACCTCCTTCTTGCTGCGACGTTCTTCATTTTGTATTTCCTTGGCTCCATGAGCATATTGGACAACAGCGTTCCCTTCGCCGGTCAGATCACCGACATCGGAAAGCTGACGACCTTCATCGGATATTATGATTCCCTCATCTGGCCGATGATCGCCGGTGGCATGCTCATCGACATGGTTTCCAGAGGCTCAGGTGCAAGAAAGAGAATCGCCGAAATCCTTGACTGCAAACCTGACATCGTCGATGATGACAAACCTCAAAGAGATGAACTGAAGGGCGATGTCGTCTTCAATCATCTTTCCTTCACTTATCCAGATGGTGAGATTCCCGCCTTGAAGGATATCTCCTTCCATGTCACTCCAGGCATGACGGTAGGCATCATCGGAAAGACCGGAAGCGGAAAATCCACCTTGGTCAGTCTTCTTCCGAAGCTCTACAATCTTCCTCAGGGGATGCTTCTCATCGATGGCATTGACATCAATGACTGGCAGAAGAACGACCTCAGGGAACATACCGGTTATGTTCTTCAGGAAGGGTTCCTCTTCAGCGGAACCATCTGGGAGAACATCGCCTTCAGCGAGAAAAATCTGGATATGTGCGATATGGAAAAAGTCAGGGCCAGTGCCAGATTTGCCAATGTCGACAATGATATCTCCTCCTTCGTCAACGGGTATGAGACTCTTGTCGGGGAAAAAGGTGCCACGTTGTCCGGTGGTCAGCGTCAGAGAGTTTCCATTGCCAGAGCCATCTACAAGGAACCGGAGATGCTGATTCTGGATGATTCCCTCTCCGCCGTGGATGCCGATACGGAAAAATCCATTCTCGAACATATCCGCAACAGGGAAAAGAAACTGACGACATTCATCATCGCCCACCGCATCTCCGCCATCGAGAATGCCGACCTTATTTTGGTCCTTGACCATGGCGAACTTGTCGGAAAAGGAAAACATGATGAACTTTATGAATCCTGCAGGCTATATCATGACCTTTGTGAATTGCAGAAACTGGAAAAGGAGGTGAAGTAAATGGAAGAGACCATTGAAACAAAACAGTACTCCTTGAAGGATACAAAGATCCTGAAGGGCCTATTTGGCTATATCAGGCCATACCGTACCTGGTTCTTCCTTGTCATCCTGCTCGACGTGTTTGTCGATGCCGCCTTCTCTCTTGATCCTCTTATCGTCAAATACATGATGGATTTGCTTGCCGATACTTCCAAGTTGGGCTCTGACCCTCTTATGTCCGTCACCTGGATCATCCTTGTCGATGTCGGATTATGGATATTCGGTGCGTTGGGTGGATATTATGTCAACCTCGCATTGAAGAAAATCGGTCAGAAGGTCGTCAGGGACATGAGAGACGAACTCTTCAGCCATGTCCTGTCACTCTCACTTGCTGACCTCAGAAAACTGAAGATCGGTTCCTATGTCACCAGGATCACCAATGATACCCAGAACATCTCCTCCCTCTTCAGTGACATCCTTCCACAGTTCCTGCGTGCCCTTCTTTCCCTCTTCATCATCATCTTCACGACCTTTGCCGTCACGGGACTCTATGGCTTCATATTCCTGGCCTACATACCTCTTGTCTTCGTCGTATCCTATTTCTTCAGGAAGAAATCCAGGACATATTACAGAGGAGAGAAAAAAGCCGTCAGTGAGATGAATTCCTTCCTCAGCGAGGCGTTCCAGGGTGTCAAGGTCACCAAGACATACAACAGGGAAGCAAAGAAGCAGGAGGAATTCAGAAGAAGGAACGAGAACATCCGTTCCACGTTCGTGAAGTCACAGAACCTTTTTGCCTTCTATTATCCGTTCATGTATCTTCTCCAGGTCAGCTGTGTCATCATCGTATTTGCCTTCTGCATCCCGAATCTCTCCACGGACAACGGTGTGACGGGAATCACTCTTGGAACCTTCCAGATGCTATATTCCTATTCCACCCAGTTCTTCCAACCGATTCAGACCATCACCCAGCTAATGAACTCTCTTCAGCAGACCATCTCCAGTGCAGAGAGAATCATCGTCGTCCAGGAGGAAAAGGAAGAGGAGACCAACAAGGATGGACTTCTCGATGTCGCATCGTTTAAGGGAAAGATAGAATTCAGACATGTCTATTTTGCCTACGAGAAGGATGACTATGTCCTTAAGGATGTCTCCTTTGTCATCAATCCTGGTGAGACGGCCGCCTTCGTCGGTGCGACGGGAGCCGGAAAATCCACCATCATCTCCCTCATCTCCAGGACATACGATGTCACCAAGGGAGAAATCCTCATCGATGACGTCCCAATCGAGAAATATTCCCTTGAGTGTCTCAGAAGGAACATCGGCATGATGCTGCAGGATGTCTTCATCTTCTCCGGAAACATCAAGGACAACATCTCTCTTGGCAATGAGGAAGTCAGGGATGAGGAAATCTATTCCGCATGTGAATATGTCGGAGCTGATAGCTTCATCGACAAACTTCCACAGAAATATGAGACGAAGGTTTCCGAGAGAGGCGAGAACTTCTCTGCCGGACAAAGGCAGCTCATCTCCTTTGCGAGAACTATCGTCTATCATCCGACCATGGTCCTTCTTGACGAAGCCACGGCCAATATCGATACCGAAACGGAAAACGTCATTCAGACCTCCCTTGAGAAAATGCGTTCCATCGGTACCATGATCATCGTCGCACACCGCCTTTCCACCATCAAGAATGCCGATACCATATTCGTCGTCTCCAAAGGTGAAATCATCGAGCACGGAAATCATCAGGAGTTGCTCAGACTCAAGGGAAATTACTATAATCTATATAGATTGCAGAACATGGAAGAAAATTTAGGAAAATGACAGAGGTCAAACATATGAGAACAATAAAGCTTTATGATACCTATCAGGGTAAACTCCGTGAATTCGTTCCAATCGACGAAAAGGAAGTCGATATCTATTATTGCGGTCCGACGGTCTACAACTATGTCCATCTCGGAAATTTCAGACCGACGGTGACTTTCGATCTTCTCACGAGATTCCTCAGGGAATGCGGATATGACGTCAAGTGCGTATCCAATTATACTGACATCGATGACAAGATCATCAAGCAGGCCAAAATCGAGAACAAGACGGAAAAGGAGCTTTCCGAGTTCTATATCAAGGCATATGAAGACTGTCTTGAAAGGCTCAACATCCTTCCTCTGTATTGCCATCCGAAGGCTAGTGAATATATCGACATGATGGCTTCCTTCATCAAGGATCTTGAGGATTCCGATTGCGCCTATCAGGGCGGAGATGACATCTATTTTTCCGTCGAAAGCGACAAGAAATATGGTTCTCTTTCCAAACAGAACATCTCTGATCTTGTTTCCGGAGCAAGAATTGAAGTCAACACGAAGAAGAAAAATCCGTTGGATTTTGCATTATGGAAACTGACTGATGATGATGGCATCAAGTTTGATACCGTCATCGGAAGGGGAAGACCGGGTTGGCATACGGAATGCGTCGTCATGGTCAACAATGTCTTCCACAAGCCTCTGATTGACATCCATGGCGGTGGATTTGACCTGAAATTCCCACATCACGAAAATGAAATCGCCCAGTCTGAGGCACATAACCACACTCAGCTTGCCAATTACTGGATGCATGTCGGATTCCTTCTCACCGATGGTGTGAAGATGTCAAAGTCCTTGGGCAATTCCATCCTTGCCAAGGATGTCCTTGACAGACATTCCGGAAATGCCATCCGTCTCTTCTTCCTGACGACACATTACCGTGCCCCTGTCAACTACACCGAAGAGAATCTCAATTCCATGGATAAGCTTGCCAATAAATATGAGACATGCTTAAAGAAGCTTTCCTGCAAGCTTCAGCTTAACCATGCTCCGGAAGGAAACATCATCTCTGCTGATTACGAAGACTTCATGAACGCCCTTGCCAATGACCTGAATGTCGCAAACGCCTTGTCTGTCATCGATAAGGAAGTCAAGATGATCAATTCCGAAATGATGAAGAAGGAACTCAATCTCACGTTGCTTGCCGATCTATATAAGACAATCGGAAAACTATTCTCCGTTCTTGGACTGAAGATCGAAATCAAGGAAATCACCCCTGAGGATATCGAACTGGTAAAGTCGTATAATGAAGCAAGAAACAACAAGGATTTTGCCAAGAGCGACGAACTTAGACCGTTGCTCATGGAGAAAGGACTGCTCTGATGAAGGATGTCGATGCTTTTATCGCTGATCTGAGAACAAAGCTTAAGGATAAGAAGACCGATAGGGAAATCGTCAGGGAATTTGTCTCCCTGTTCCTTTCCTCGAATGAAATGAAGAAAAGATATCCGATGCTCTCCGTACTTCTCTTCGAGAAGAACAATTCCATCATGTCAGAGGAAAAATACAAGGATTCCTATGTCATCGACTATCGTTTTCAGTGGCTTGTCAGCGACGTGAAGGATGAAAACACCATCTTTGATGCCACACAGGATATCACGGATGTCCATTATTTCCAGATTCATCTTTATATGTATTATCATTCCGAAAGATTCCATTCACCGGCCAAGCTTTCCGAGTTTGAGTTCATGCCGGATGAAACACAGACTCAGCTGGACAAGATCAAGGATTTCATCGACCAGCTTGAGGAGAAGACAAAGCTGACACCATTTTTGGGATATGCCGTAGCCTATACGGACGCCATGTAAGGAGGAAACAGCCATGTATGATTATTTGATTGTCGGAGCAGGCTTATTCGGTGCGACATTTGCGAATCTTGCACATAAGAAGGGCTTAAGCGTTCTTGTCATAGACAAAAAGGATGTTGTCGGTGGAGCCATCAGAAGCGAAAGAAAGGACAACATCGATGTCCATCTCTATGGTCCGCATATTTTCCATACTTCCTATAAGGATGTCTGGGAATATTTCTCATCTTTCTCCGAGATGAATCATTTCGTCAATGAGCCTTTGGCCTATTACAAGGGCAAACTCTATCATATGCCTTTCAACATGAATACATTCAATGCCTTATGGGGTGTCGTGACTCCCGATGAGGCTAAGGCAAAGATAGAGGAACAGAGAAAGGAAATGGAGGGTAAGACACCTTCTAACCTTGAGGAACAGGCGATTTCCCTTGTCGGAAGGGATGTCTTTGAGACATTGGTCAAGGGTTATACCGAAAAACAGTGGGGAAGAGACTGCAAGGAACTTCCTGCCTCCATCATCAAGAGACTTCCTGTCAGACTCTATTACAACAACAACTATTTCAACGATACCTATCAGGGTATTCCGGTCGATGGCTATACTGCCATCATCGAAAGAATGCTCGATGGCGTCGAGGTGAAGCTTGGCGTCGATTATCTTGCCCATAAGGAAGAATACAGGAAGCTTGCCAAAAAGGTCATCTATACCGGTGAGATCGATCGTTATTTTTCCTATCGGTTAGGTCATCTCCAGTATCGTACCCTCCGTTTTGAAACGGAAAGACTCGAGATGGAAAACTACCAGGGCAATGCCGTCATCAACTATACCGAGAGAGAAGTTCCATATACGAGAATCGCCGAGCACAAGTGGTTCAACTACAGGGAAAGCCCGGTGACATACATCACCAAGGAATATCCAAAGGAATTCGCTGAGGGCGATGATCCGTTCTATTCCATCAACAACGAAAAGAACGATGCCTTATATCATCAGTATCAGGAACTTGCCAAGGAAGACAAGAATGTCTATTTCTGCGGAAGACTTGGCCAGTATCGCTATTTCGACATGGATGACACGATTTTTGAGGTCTTCAAGCTCTTCAACAGCCTTGAGAAGTAACCAATCAGGACCGGATTATCAGTGATTGCTGATGGTCCGGTTTTTTCATGAAAAGAAAAAGGACTGGGGAAAGCCCAGTCCATACGATATGAGTAAGGTCTACTTTTCGTTCTTCATGTCGGAATGCGTCTTCTTGTCCTCGTCGAGAATGGCATTGAGTTCTTCGATGTCCTTCATGGATGGAACATAGACGTATGGTTCATTTCTGAGAAGACCATAGTAGTCGAAACCAAATCCGACGATGTATCTCTGTTCATCGGTGGTAAGACCGGTGAAGTCAGCGATTTCGTCATATTTCATGTCGAGATTGTTTCTCTTGATGAGGATGCAGACGGAAAGGTTCTTCGGTTTGTACTTTTCCTTGATGTAGTCCTTCATGTAATGCATGGTGATGCCGGTGTCGATGATGTCTTCGACGATGATGACATCCCTGCCTTCCCAGTTGTGGTCAGGACCTTTGGAAACAGTGACCTTTCCTGTGGTGCCGGTTCCGGAATATGAGGAGACTTTGATGGTATCGAGCTGAATCTTATGCTTGATGTGCTTGATGAGCTCATAATAGAATGGCAATGCTCCATTCATGACGGCAACAAGAACCGGAATTCCGTTATTGCTTTCATCCAATTTGGCATCGATTTCCTTGCCGAGACGGTCACAGATACGAATAATTTCATCCTCTGATAAAATGAGTTTTTCCATTCTTTTCTCCTCCAATGAACATATTCTAAAACAACGTTGCATAAAATAAAAAGAAAATATGCCGTGGATAGCCCTTTCATAGGACAAGGAAAACATATGTCAAATGATATGAAAAAAAGTCTTGCTTTTCTCATTTGGTATTGAGATAATATTTAGGCTCGTTTGAGCATGTTGGATCCTTAGTGTAGAGGCCTATCACGTCTCCCTGTCACGGAGAAGATCACGGGTTCGAATCCCGTAGGATCCGCCATTCCTGTTCATGCAGGTGTAGTTCAATGGTAGAACGCAACCTTGCCAAGGTTGACACGCGGGTCCGATTCCCGTCACTTGCTCCATCAAGAAAACATGATTCAGCCATTGGCTGAATTTTTTTGTGCCTTTCCCAGCCTTTAAAAGGTAGCCGAAAAATCCTATAATATCCATATTATGAGTAAACCAGCCACAGAATATCTTTATTGGGCAAATCCAAAGTCCATCGCAAATTCGTTTGAACAGAGATACTATGATGAGAACGCTTCTCTTTTCAGTGTGAAGACATCCATGTACAACGAAAACCGTTCCATACTGGATATCATCAAGTCCACCGTCATCCTTCAGGGACTGAACAACAAGAAACAGTTGGATGTCGACTATCTTCAGTTTCCACGTGAACAGCTGAAGAGGAGGGAAATACAGGAAGCCTTGCTTGAGCAGCTTCCCTATATGGAAGAGGAGGGACATAGAATCTATATTCCTACCTACTCAAGAGAGATGAATGACATCTATTACCGTCATCCGGAACTTTTGAAGGATCCTGAATATGCGGAATATCTCGAAAACGACAATGTCGGAATCGTGAATCCTTTTGATACCTATGGCTTCCTTCTTCTCGAGTCTCCTTTCACCCGTCTGATCAGACTCAATGCGACCAAGGATGGAATCAGGGCTTATTATCATATCGATTTTGAGACGCTTTTCTTTGTGAAGGATGACCTTTCCCTGGAACTTGAGCTTCCCATCTTCGATGAGAAGGCAAAGAGAACGGACAATCTTCATCTTTTTGATGATCTGGAGATCATCTGCTCTGATTATTTCGATGGTGACATCGAAAAGATGTTCCGTGATCTGAAGGAAAAGAAACTTCTTTCTTCCTATCTATATGAGGAATGCATGGAAGAGAACACCAAATATCTGAAAAGGAAAAGCAAACATGCGCTTTAAAATATATACTTTCGGTTGCAAGGTCAACGCGTATGAGTCTCAGGCACTCAAGGAAAGACTTCTGGATTTCGGATACACGGAAGCTGAGGATGATGATGCCGACATCTATTTCGTGAACACCTGTGCCGTGACGAATGAGGCGGAAAGAAAAGACCTTCAGAAAGTCCGTTCCATCAGCAGGAAACATCCTGACAAACCGATTTTTGTCATGGGCTGTTCCATTCAGATCCATAAGGAATACTATAAGGAAATCCCAGGTGTCAGAGGCATGGTCGGTTCATCCAACAAGAACATCATCGAGACTCTTTATGACTTGGGATGCAATACCATCGTTGACCGTGTAGAGGAAGACTCAAGACATTTCGAATATCAGGATACTCCGACGGCAGTTGGAGAGAAGAATGTCAGGGGATATATAAAGGTTCAGGATGGATGCGATAATTTCTGTTCCTATTGTGTCGTTCCCTTCACGAGAGGAAACTCCCGTTCCCGTGATCATGAATCAATCATCAGGGAATGCAGATCCTTGTTGGCCCATGGAAGCAAGGAACTTATCATCGGTGGCATCGATACCGGTTCCTATAAGGATCCCAAGAACCCGGATTACAGACTTGTCGACCTTCTTAAGGATATCCTTGATCTTTCTGAAGAACCTTATCGAATCCGTGTTTCTTCCATTGAGGCAAGTCAGGTAAGCGATGAATATATCGAACTTTTTGCTGAACATAAGGACAGATTATGTCCTCAGTTCCATCTTCCACTTCAATCGGGAAGTGAGAACGTGCTTAAGAGGATGAACCGTAAGTACAGACTTTCGGATTATTTTGCCTTGACGGAAAAAATCAGAGAAAGAATTCCTGATGTTGCCTTCTCGACGGATGTCATTTCCGGATTCCCGGGTGAGACAGAAGAGGAATTCATGGAGACCTATGAATTCTGCAGGAAAGTCGGCTTCATGAGAATCCATGCCTTCCCCTATTCGGAAAGACCTTTTACCATGGCCAGCAAATTGAAGAATCCTGTTCCGATGAGGATAAGAATGGACAGGACAAAGAAACTGATTGCCCTATCAGAGGAAAATGACGGCAAATACAGAGATCAACTGAAAGGCAGTCAAGTCCTTGTCCTGGTTGAAGGAAAAAACAAAAATGGACTCTATGAGGGATATGCGGAAAATTATCTCCGCATCGAGATACCCAGTGATACGGATATCACCGGACAATTCGTCAAGGTGAGAATCTGAAAAGAGCTGTTTCTTCATGAAAACGGAGCTGGAATGCCTACGAGAGAAAAAAATGATTGATTTTGATTTCATGGACTCGTATAATATTCAAGCTTTTATGGGGCTGTAGCTCACCTGGAAGAGCGCGTGCTTTGCAAGCATGAGGTAGAGAGTTCGAGCCTCTTCAGCTCCACCATGAAAGAAAAACAAGACCCAGTCAGAGATGACTGGGCTTTTTTTTATTCGATTTTCAGATTCAGCATTTTGGATAGATGCCTAAGCAGTGCCTTATCCTGACAATAGATGAAACAGCCTTTCTGGCCTCTGGTCAAGAGAGTCTTATAGGTATTTCTGATGAGTGTTCTTGCGATATCGGGCTTGGCCGTCCTGATTCCGGAAGAATTGTCATCCTTGGATATCTTCGTCTGGTCAAGGATGATGTAACCTTTCTGTTCATCGTATCTCAGGTCATTTCCGATGATGACTCCGACATAGTCGAATTCGAGTCCCTGGGCTGTATGGATACAGCCGACTTCCTCAAAGGAATTTGGATTGATTGCCCAGATGTTGTCCTTTACCAGATTCCATTTTGCCTTGAATCCATTTTCGAGTTCGATGTCCCATTCACTTCTTTGGTTCTTGACGTTCCAGTCAAAGCAATAGCCGGCAACCATTCTTGCCTTGTTGCTGACCTGATTGATTCTTCTCAGTTCGTCTCTCATTCTGCATGGGTCATCGAAAAGTCTTATGTCATAATTCAGTTCATCAAGATCGACATCGACTCTTTCCCCGATTTCCAGAAGGTTGTTCAGCAACTGTATATAACCATCTGATCCATTGCATCGGAACTGGGAATGGAGAATCGTGTTCCTGTCGTTGATGATGCGACTGTTCAGCTGGCATGCATATTTTTCGATTTCCTCTATGGAACCGATGTCTTTTGTCGTGATTCTCTGGTCTTCGTCTATGAGGAAGATGTTGAGCAATGATGTCTTGATACATTCCATCACCTGGTTCTGACCATTGTAATCCCTGTACATCTGTCGTACGAGTCTATGAGCCTCATCGATGATGAGACAGTCATAGAAATCATCCGGCAGATTGGATAGGCCGAACGGAGAACGGAACAGCTGGTTTATGTTGACTTCCTTCCTGAGGTCAGATTTCGAAAGAAGTCTTTGATATGCGTGTCTAGGCGCACTGTTCTTCGTCACATAGGCAGCGTTATACCCCTTTTGGATATATGCGTTCAGGAGATTGACGGCCAACACGGATTTTCCGGTTCCCGGTCCTCCCTTGATGATCATGGTTCTTTTCCTTCTGTCCTTCATGCATTGCTGCATCGTTTTGATGCACATGTCATAGACGACTGCCTGTTCATCAAGGAGAAGGAATTCCTCGTTTCCCTTCATCAGTGAGACAAGACAGTCCTGCAATGCCTTGGATGGTCTGATTCTTCCGTTGTCTATCTTATATAACAGATCACCGTCAGTGGATTTCCTCGTGATGTATTTCTTTATGAATTTCCTCAGTTCCTCCACCTGGGTTCGGATGAAGAACGGTGCTTCTCCATACCACGTGGAGAAAATCGGGTCATTGAGCTGACTGACATACTGTGGATCATAGTTATGGAGATAGGCGCAAGGCACAATTCTTACTTTTTCATCCTGGACATATTCGGATGAGTTTCTGATGAAGATGGAATAGGCGTATGCCTGATAGGATGGATGATTGACAATCCTTTCTGCTCCTCCGGTGAATGTCCTGACGCTATGAAGCATGATGTCATCGACCTTGGTTGCCTTCTCCCATTGCTTCAGCTCTATGACGATGACGGTATCCTTCTTGTTGTTATCTGCTCCGGAGATGATGAAGTCCACTCTTTTGCTGGTCCTTGGAATCTGGTATTCGATGGATATTCCCAAGTCCGACGGAAAAGAATCATCATCAAGGACGTTCTTCATGAAGTTGAGGGAATTCTGCCATGAGATGAATTCCCTTTCGAAACCACCGTTTATGTTCTCTTCCTTCATCCTGAGAAGAATCTTGTCGGCGATCAGGTTCATCGTCACATCATTCCTGAAGTTTCTGAGGTCATTGTCATAGACTATCATGCGTTTGTCTCCTATATAACAATAATATAACACTTTTTTGTTTTGTCTTCCTTTGTCGATGAGAAGACTCTATTGTTTTCCTGTCTGTCGGAAGTGCCATTCGAACGTAAAATGTTTGACAAGGCAAACTCTCTTTCTTGATTCTTTTTTCCTGTAGTGATATAAACAAATCGGTAAAACAAATGTCACAATATCTGAAACTATATACTGCCATCATTCTTCTTTCCATCGTTGCCTTATGTATCATGGGAGTTTCCGTTGGCATAAACTGCATCTTCACGAAGAAACGTAAGATTTTCGGACTGCTCTTCATAGCGGATGTCATTCTATGTTCCATCGGTGAATGGGGTGGTGTCGTCATTGAGGAATATTTCCATGAATCGGCAATCTGGCTTCATATCTTCGTGAAATGCCTGGAACTGAGCTTGGCTCCGTTTGTCGGGTTCCTTCCGATACAGATGATGAAAAACACCAAGACAAACGCCTTGGATAAGATCGTCTTCGGTGTCTTATGTCTGAATGTCATTCTGGAAATTGCATCCTGCTTTGGTGGATTCATCTTCGATGTCGATTCCACAAACCACTATTCCCATGGAAAATTTTATTTCCTGTATCTTGTCTTCTATCTATCCGGAATGGTCTATTTCGTCTTCATGATCTTCATGATCTGCAAGCATCAGAACCGTTTCTATCGTATACCGATTCTTCTTGATGTCGTCTTCGTCATGACCAGTGTCGTCATTCAGCTTGTCAGTTCGGATATCAAGGTAGATTGGGTGACCATCGGTTTTGCTCTCATTCTTCTTTTCAAGCTCCAGGGAGACATGATGGTCATGTCGGATGGACTTACCGGTCTTCTCAACCGTCACGCATTCGACAATAGCATCAGGAACATCAGTGTGAACGCCGTCGTCATCTTCGCTGACATCAACCATTTCAAGCATATCAACGATCAATACGGACATCTCTTCGGAGATGAATGTCTCATCAATGTCTCCAAGTGCCTAAAGAAGGTGTATGGAAAATACGGAAGGATCTATCGCTATGGCGGAGATGAATTCTGCATCATCATAAAGAAGAATGTTTCCAGGGTTTCTTCCATGAACAATCTCTTCTTTTCTCTCATCGAGGAGAGTAGAATTGACAATCCTGCCTATCCGGATGTCGCCTTGGGCTTTGCTGAATTCGATCCGAAGACGGATGATATCCTGGATGTCCTTGAAAAAGCGGATAAGTCGATGTATTACGACAAATCAGAAGAATGAAGGGTGCCTAAAGGCACCTTTTTCTACACACATATACTTGTTGACTTTTCAACATCTTACCCTATAATATTGTTGATTTGTCAACAAGTTAGGAGAAATGAACATGATTAGGATAATTACGGATTCAGGTTGTGACATACCTGTCGAAGAAGCACGGAGACTTTCCATCAGGGTCATTCCGATACTGACCATCTTTGATGGGAAGGAATATCGGGACCAAATCGATATCAGTACGGATGAATTCTATAGGAGACTGGAGGTCTGTCATGAATATGCCTCCACGGCACAGGTGAATCCAGCCATGTATCATCAGGTCTTTGAAGAAGAGACAAAGGACGGAGATGAGGTATTGTGTCTGACTTTGGGCTCGAAGCTTTCCGGATGTTATCAAAGTGCAATGATCGCAAAAAATGATTTTCCGGATGGAAAAGTCACGGTCATCGATACTGACTCTGTCAGCATCGGTCAGAGAAATCTCGTCTATCTTGCCTTGGATTATGTCAACAAGGGAATGAGTGTCTCTGAAATCGTACCTTTGATTGAGAAAAAGAAGATGGATCTGGTCGTCTTGGCTTGTGTGGATACATTGGAATATCTCGAAAGAGGGGGAAGAATATCCAAGACTGCGGCGTTCATCGGCGGAATCCTGTCCATAAAACCCGTCATCGAACTGATAGACGGGAAAATTAAGCTCATCGGCAAGGCAAGAGGATATAAGAATGCTCATAACCAGCTTGTGAAAGCCGTGGAGAAATATGGAGGAATCGATTTCTCCTTACCTCTTTCGGTAGGATATTCAGGTAGTTCAAGAGAACTTCTGGACAAATATGTTGAATCCTCAAGACATCTTTATGAAAATCAATCAGAAGAACTCCAGACCTATCATATCGGTGCTGCAATCGGAACGCATTGCGGTCCCGGAGCGGTGGTCGTCAGTTTCTTCAAGGGGAGGAATGAATGATGAAAGAGAATGAAAGACTGGATGATTTTTTCACATACACAAGACTCATCTCCAAAATGATATCGAAGCTCAGAATTTCCGCTGTCAGGGATGAAGGACTGAAGACCATCCATGTGGAATGTCTGTTCTATCTTTTCTACAAGGGTCAACTTTCTTCTTCCCAACTTGTCAGATATACGTTGGAAGACAAAGCCGCCATATCAAAGGCGATATGGACGTTGAAGGACAAAGACTATGTGTCCTATAGGACCGGATATAACGAAAAGATAGCCCTTACGGAAAAAGGAGAAAAATTGGCGTCTGAGATAGAAAGGAAATCAACTGAAATCCTTTCTGTCGCCAGAAGTGGCATTTCCGATGAGGATGCATCGACTTTTATGTCTGTCCTGAAGGGAATCTATCATAATCTCAGCGAATACGAGGATAAATGAAGCTTACCTAGAATATCGCAATGATGGCCGCGGAGGTGATCATGATTGCCTGGAAGAGGAATGAGGAGAGCAAGGCACCATATAGACGGTTATGGAACTTTCCAGAGACATAGGTTCCTAAGGGCAACGTGACCATATACATGAGGATCAGGTTCTGCATCTGACCGATGAATCCGGAATAGCTCTTTATGGCAAGATAGAAGAAGACAAACAGAATCAGAGCCACATATTGGACCAGGTTGTAAAGAAGATATGTGCTCTTTTTTGCTTTTATCTTTCTTAGCATGTCTGTCTCCACATTGGAGAGGTAATATCCGACACTCATCAGTAGTGTGGCAAAGACAAGCCAGAAGATTCTGATGTTCCATGGAATCAGGTTATACATCGTCAGCTTGAGGATGAACCAGATGAAGAGGATGCCTATGAGAGTGACGGTAAGACATTCGATGAGGTTCTTCTTATCGATTTTCACCTTGAATGTCGGACGTGGAAGTTTTCCTTTTGTTCCCTTGACCCAACCTTTTTTATACATCAGGAACATTGTGATGCCATATCCGGCGATACAGCACATATAGGGAATGTTCATGACCGGAGAACCGAAGGGAAGAACGACGCAGATACAGCATATCAATGCGCCGATGACAAGGCCTGGTATCCAGAAAAGCATCTTCGAAAGAAGAAATGATTTTACGTTGGTGATGGTCGGAACATCCTTTATGTCGACGACCGTTTCTTCCTTTTCATTGACCATGCTCATGGCCATGAGGACAAGGAAGATACCTATGAGGGCAGATACCCAGCCGAAATATACGAAGGTCAGAAAAATGGATGGGTAGTCTGAATTGACCTTGGTGATGTCAGAAATGGATTTGGACAGATAGTCTGCAAACCTGTAGGAATACATTTGGTAGGAATGTAGGACCAAGGAAGTGATGCCGACTGTGATCTTGCTTCCTGAGGCATTTGTTTCGATAAAGTCGACACAACCTTTTTCCACGGCCGTCTTTCCCGTGAGTCTTTCGGATAGTCTCAATATGTCATAATCGGAGACAACGTCATCGGCTGTGGAACCGAAGAGATAGACATTGGTATCCTTGATGGCCTCAGGAGAGTAGTTCTTCCATGGATAATCGTTTTCATCGTCGGTGGAGGCAAATAGGCTTGCTTGGGCGTTGTGACTATAGTTGACCTCCGGTGAGAAGAGAATGATGTTTTTTATGTTTTTCTTCTCCAGATGCGTCGTTGCTCCCTCCATATTGTAATCATACATGAGACGGAGAATGGACCTTCCACCCATGGAATGCCCCATGAGGATGATGTTCTCGTATTCTATCTTCGATATGTCATGAAGATAGGCCAGGGCATCATCGATTTCCTTTGGAATCTCATCGGTCTTGGCATTGTCAAAACCGATTCTTCCATAGGATGCCCCCTGCCCGGAATAGTCGAATGTCATGACGGAGATGTTGTTGGAGAGGAATACGTTTGCCATCGGTCTCCATTTGGCCCTGTCACAGGAATATCCAGGACAGATGAGGACGGCATATTCGGCGTTCTCCTTTTCGTAATATGTTCCCTTCAGGGTGACTTTGTCTTCCTTGTAGGTAGACTGGAAGGATATGCTTTTTCCAAAGAAGCTGTTCGAACAGCTAAGTATGGTCATGACCAGGGAGAAGACTATGGAAAGAAGACCGACTGACAGAAGAATGATTTTTTTCTTTTTCATGTTGGATGGATTCCTCATATGTCTTTATTTTAAGGAATGTTCCACAAAGGATAAAGAAGTAATGGCCGAAAAATGAGAATGGATATGGAAATTGTACTCGAATGCTAAAATGTTATCACGATTTAAAAAATGAGTGGTTAAAGGAAAAATTTTTTCCTATAATATATGTTACATACCGCATATGAACGAAAAGATTTCCAAATCCATAGACCTGTTTTCTAGGATGGTAACCAGCAAGGAAGATGTCACTGCCGACAAGGTAGTGTCTTTGCTTGACGTGATTGCCACGGAACTGAACCTTCTTCATGTCTATGTCCTGGAATGTACGGGTGCCTCGAATCAGTTCATCTATCCTTATGCATCCACCGGTCCTGCATCCGGTGTCGTTTTTCATAACCTCATCGTCTTCCAGGAAGATGATGTAGGAAAGCTCGTCAATCTGTTCAGGGATGGATTGAGCGTCTTCGATGGTCAGATCTCTTCTTCGAGAAGAGCCACGGCGGAAGGAAATCTTGCCTATGGATATGTCGAAGATGGAATCTGCATCGGCTTTGTCAGCTTCCAACCAAAGGAAGGGGATGAGGGAAGAGTCTGGACGGATGAAGAAAAGGAAATCATCCGCGCTCTTGCCTTGGCCATCAGACCACTGATCTACAGAAGACAGATCACCGATCGTTTTGCCTATGCAAAAAACATCGCCAATACATCCATCGGACTTTTCTGGTACTATCCGATGCTGAAACTCATCATCGTTCCTGAAGTGACGATGGATAGGTTCTCCATCAGACAGTTTGTCTATCGTGATGCTCCGGAATCCTTCATATCCGATATTCTCTCGGAAGATTCCTATGATATGGCCCTGCAGGCCTTCAAATCCATCGTGAATGACAAGCCATCCGATGTCATCCATTGTGCAAGCAGACACGAAAAGGGAAAGTTCTATCATATCTCTTTGAATACAAACCGTTTTGATGATTCCGGAAATCCTGTCGAAATCATGGGTATGGTCGAGCATCTCAGCCTTCAGCAGAAGGAGTATGAGGAAAAGACGGAAATCTTCAAACGTTATGAGAAATTCAAACAGGCTGTCTCTGATAACAATATCTCTGAAAGCTTCGTCAATCTGATCACGGGAAAGATGACACCGTTCAAGATGGATGACATATTCTCTTCCTGCTATGATGAGTCCACTGATTTTGATTCCTTCATGTCATTGGTGAAGGAAAAATATGTCTCTCCGGAATGGAGGGAATCCTTCGGGAACATCATGAATTCATCCTATCTCCGTGAATATCTCAGTCAGGACAGGAAGAATGTGTCCCTTTCCACCAATTTCGAAGTCAATGGTGTGACCAAGAGATATGAATTTGTCGTTGCCCTTTCCAGCAGTTCCATATATGACTATGCCAAGGAAGCCATGATGTTTGTCCGTGATGTCTCCTTCAAGGAAAACAGGGACTATGACCGACTCACCGGTCTTCTCAACATGTCTCATTTTCTCTCTGCATTGTCTGACAGGCAATCCGAGATGAAGGAAAAAGGGGAAAACGCACATGGTGTTGTCGTTTATTTCGATTTTGCCCAATTCAAGTTCTATAACCTGCAATATGGCATTTCCAAGGGTGATGAATGCCTGAAGCAGTTTGCCGATATTCTCCGTGAAGTCTATCATGACGAACTGATCGCTAGATTCAGTGACGATCATTATGTCGTACTCGACACAAGTTTGGATGCTGATGCAAGATCCATCATCAAGGTCGAGGAAACATTGAAGCATGCAAAGAAGATCAGTGATTCCTTCGATCTGAAGATCAAGGCTGGTATATATCATCTGAGATATGATGTCGAGGCGGCAATCTGCGTCGACTATGCCCAGATGGCATGTCAGGACATAAAGAAGAATCCGAACAGCAACTATCGGGAATATGATGACGTTCTCAAGGTGAAGACGGAACAGAGAAAATATGTCTGTGACCATATTGATGAGGCAATCAGGAACAAATGGATCAAGGTCTTCTATCAGCCCGTCATAGATTCCAGGGATAAGAGTCTTGTTGCCATGGAAGCCTTGACCAGATGGGAAGATCCTCTTTATGGTTTCCTTTCCCCGGCAAACTTCATTGATGCCCTCGAACAGGTCAACCTTCTTTATAAGTTGGACGTCTTTGTCATCAATCAAATCTGTGAAAGACTTCGCAACGAGATGGATAAGGGACACAAGGTGGTTCCTATCTCCTTCAACCTTTCCAGAAACGACTTCCTTTCCTGCAAACCATTCGATGAGGTCGAGAAATGCGTCGAAAAATATCATATCGACCGTTCCTTGATCTGTGTCGAAATCACGGAATCCATAACTATGGAAAATCCAGAATTGATCCATAAGGCCATCGACCAGTTCCGCGACAATCATTATGAAGTCTGGATGGATGACTTTGGATCTGGATATTCCTCCCTCAACGTATTGAAGGACTTCTCATTCGATGAAATCAAGATTGACATGGCTTTCCTGAGAAACTTCAACGACAAATCCAAGACTATCGTCAGGAATATCGTCAATATGGCAAATGAGCTGAATATCAGGACTCTTACCGAAGGCGCCGAGACCCTTGAACAGGTTGATTTCCTCACTGAGATTGGATGCGAGAGAATCCAAGGATATTATTATGGGAAACCTCTTCCGTTTGAACAGCTTATGGAACATCTCAAGGAAAAGAATATTCCCATCAAGTAAAGTCTTTCTACTGTCCTAATTGATATGTACCTCCCTGGTTACACACCAGGGAGTTTTTTTGTGGAATATACAAATGAAAGAGAAACGGTATTTGTGAAGCATGCTTTTTGATGACGGACATATTTTTAATGGATATCTGACGAAAAATATTCTTGCATGTCAAAATCGTGAAATGAACATTTGACATAAGTGTTGTGCTGTATGCGTCAAATGAATCTTCAAAGGTAAGTAACTTTGTGTAATGGAGAAAAATTGGTTTTACTTGAATGGCATGACGAAATGTAGGAAGAATACTCACGGTTGAGATTTATGCACAGATAGTCAAATCAGGAAATTCCAACATACAAAAAAGCCTGCCGGTCATAGGCAGGCTATCATCAGATGTTCTTCAGCAAATCCTTCTTTTCAGGTGGGATGTCCTTGATTTCGAAATCCGGCTTGGCAAGAAGATATCCTTGGACATAATCAACTCCGAGGTGCTTCACAACGGCAAGTTCCTCGACGGTCTCGACGGCTTCGGCAACGATCTTGATGTTGTTGACCTTGCAATATGAGATGATGGACTTTGCCAGTCTCTTTCTGTGTTCATCCTTGTCGATACCTTGGATCAGGGATCCTTCTATCTTCACGCAGTGCGGAGTAAGTGAGAGAATCATGCCGATATTGTTGTATCCTGTTCCATAGTCATCGATGGCGTAGCTGATGTCATGGGACTCAAGGTATCTGACCTTCTTTGAAATTACTTCGTTCTGTCCCATGTCTTCCTCAATCAACTCGATCTCGATTTGGTCATAATGATCATGGATGAGTTTGTCGAATTCCGTGGCATCGTCATCGGCAAGAATCTGGGATGAGATGGAATTGATGAACAACATCCTGTCACATCCGGAGTTGAAGAATTTCTCGCTTGCCATGAACATGGTCAGCTTCTCTATGTCATAAAGGCGGTTATATTTCTTTGCCGCATTCAATACTTTCAGTGGTGAGATGCCCTGAATCTTCGGTCTCATCAATGCTTCATAGCCGAAGATTTCACCGGTATGGATGTCTACAATGGGTTGGTAGGCATAGTCGATGAGTTTTTCGTTGATGATTCTATTGAGTTCATCATGCATGATACTTTCGTTGGAATATTCATTTTTGATTTTCTCATCAAAGAACTGAACCTTGTTCTTTCCGCTGCTCTTGGCTACATACATGGCATAATCTGCCTGTTTCAGCGTGGTATCGTAGGTAAGGGATGGTTCGCGTCTGCGTACACCGATGCTTAAGGAAATATAGATGTTTTTTGATCTGTAGCTGATATATTCGTTTCTTATATTCTTGAGGTCGTTGATGAATCTGGTTTCCTCATCGATGGAAGAATAACCATGTAGATAGAGAATGAATTCATCTCCGGAGACGTGGCAGGTGTAAAGGCTTGGATATTTCATGGAAAGCATGATGAGGAACTCTCCGATTTTCCTTAGATATGCGTCTCCGAGATCGTGACCATACTGGTCGTTCAGATATTTGAGATTGTCGACATCGATCATGAACAAGGATCCGTTATGTTCCTTTTTGAACAAAGGCTCGATTTTGGAAATGAAACCTCTACGGTTGAGAAGCCCGGTGAGGACGTCATAATCTCTTTCATGGACGATTCTTTCCTTCTCCTGATATTCACTTGTCTGGTCAGTCAGGGTGGCAAAGACTCCGTCATCCGTCAACACTACCTTTATCTGCAGATATTTGTCGTTGATGTTATAGGTGATATCACCGGTTTTGAGGAGTATGTCATGTTCGGGATCATCATAGGAGGTGGAAATTCTATATCCTTTTATGGATTCAAGCATCGACATGAACCGTTCAACTGTTATGATTTCTTCCATGCAGTCAAGATTCAGCATGTTGAAGAAATGTTTCGTGGAATGGATTTCCCCATTCTTTTTCGAATATTCAAAGAAGGATATGTCATAGCTTGAGTCTTCGATGAGTCTCTTCAGCTGGTTGCTGAGGGAATCTGCCTTTGAGGAATAAAGTTCAATTTGTTCAATGAGATTGTCCACCTCGGTGACATTTGTCTTTGGAATATCATTTACGTTTTCGCTCGACAGACTTTTGGATACTCTCACGATTGGCTTGGTGATCAGATAGGAGATGAGAAGATAGACAAGGACCATGACGGCGAAGGATATGAGATAGATGATTCCGATGAGATTGGAACTTTGGTAGCTTGCTTCGAAAATCTTTGTCTTCGGAAGAATTCCGATTATTTCCCATTGTTCATCATATGGAGAATTCTTGTCATAGATATTGAGGGAATCTTCATATACGAATTCTACTTTTTCGTTGTGCGTAAACCGACTGATTGAATCATATCCCGAAACTTCCAATTTCACTTCATTCATGCTTGGGAGGCTGTAATCGACATAAGATGTGAATTGACCGCAGATGGTATCATTCACAACTCGAGCCAATGCGATATTGATTTCCTCGCCTTTGTTCAATGATGAAAGAGATGTCTTGAGATAGGATTCCGTGATTCCGATTCCGAGAACACCGATGACTTTGTCATCGATTCTGAGAGGGAGGGAATAGGTAAGAACCTTCGCCGAAAGAATCTTTGCGTCACATGACCAATAGCCATAATCCGTCTTGGCGTTCATGTCTTTTGAATTCCTGAACTGATTTATCGGCTTTGTAAAGAAATCTACATTGGTTAAGTCCGTAAAGGTGTTCGTCTCGACGTTCATGTCAAGACCATATCCATCAAGATAGAACTGCTTCCAGACATTCGTAGGAGCATATAGGACATCGATTTCATTGCTTCCGGAATTGCTTGGATTCTTTGTTCGGATGTAAGTCAGTTCCTTCTTGGTGGAATCATTGGCATATTGACTATCAAGGATGATATAGGCATCGTTCACGTTGTTGCTGTGAAGCATTGACGGAAGTAACGACGAGACCATACCCAGATAGTTCTGGGAGAGTGTTTCGCTTTTCAATATGGAATCAGCATCCGTGTTGCTGTTCTTCATGAAATCCGAAGTCATTGCGATGACTTCATCATAGGCGGAATCGATATTGTCCCAGGAATTGGAAAAGAGGTTTTCAAGGTAGTTCTTTCTCAGATGCACACTGGATTCGAAATTATCTATGAGCTGGTTGTTGATGGTATTTCTGAGCACGACAAAATATAGTGTCGTGGTGGTGATCAGACTTTGAATGAGACTGATGAGGATGATGGGGAAAAGAACTCTGGAAGTGATGCTCTTTGAGATTTTTTTGATGCGTTTTGTCATTGTAAGGAATTATTTCTTTGATAGCGAAGCAAACCATTCTTCGAATTTCGCATCGGAGGTATATTGATTGATGACTTCTTCATCATTGTTTGAGTCCAGGACTGCAGTTCTTGCCTCCGTGGCAGCCTTGGTGATGGCATTCTTGAGTGAAGTTCTATAGGATGTACCGCCTTCTCCGATGATGTTGGTGTACATTGTGTATTCCGTGGTCGTCTTCTTTGCGATTTCAAAGCTCTTCCTGAAATTTGTGTTCTTCTGCTTGGAAATGAATTCATCGTTGAAGCCGTCGTTCGTCGCCGGGAAGTAGCCACTGGTTCCACAGAATTTGTCGATGATATCCTTGCTGGATAACCATTTGAGGAAGTTTGCTGCAGCCGTTTCCTGGCCTACGGAAGACTTGGTGATGCAGAAACCGGCTCCTTGGCTGACGGCATATTTCTGACCATCCTTGAAGTTTGGGGCCATCAGTACTTCACAATCGATATCATACTTGGTGCTTTCATCCTTGACGACCTGACTTGGGAAATATCCGCCAGAAGAGGTGGAACCGACATAAGCGAGAATTGAACCTGTCTTGATGTCATCGCTTCTGAATCTTCCGGTCGCAGAGAAATAACCTTTTACATATGGCGTGTAATAGCAGTCCCACAATTTCTTGAAGACATCGTGATCATAGTTGATTCCATAGACATTCTTCTCATCGTATCTCAGGATGTCGATTCCAAGTTGCTTGGCTCCAATCACAAAATAATTGTCAAGGGAATCTCTTCCGAAGAATGCCTTTCCAGTGACTTCGTAATATTTCCTTGACACGTCCATAAGCCCTTCGATGGTTGAAAGGTCACTGTATTTTATGTCTAGGGATGGATTATCTGCAATGAACTTGTCAAAGTCAGTTTTGTTGATATACAACGCTTCCGTGGATTTGGATACAGGGAGAATCTTTATTTTTCCATCGGATGAGATTTTTCCTTCATCGAGAAAACCCTGTGAGAAGTTGGATAGCTCCTCGCTGCTGAAATAGTCATCGATGTCAGCTATCTTGTTCATCTTGTCCAGTTCGTAAGCTGTATCAGGATAGGCGAGGAAAAGATCAGGCAGGGCAGTGGCTCCGGATTTTCCTTCTGCAGAATCCAACAGGGCAGTAAGCAAGTCATTTACCGTCGTGCCCTGAGATTGGGTGGTAACGGCGATTTTCAGCTCTTTCCCCTTCGTTTCGTTGAATTCGTCGATGATGCTTTGGAAAGATGTCTCAGTCGATCCGTTATAGTATGTCCATATGGAAAGGGAATAATATTTGTCCGCGTCGGAATTCTTGCATGCACTGGTCATGAGCAAGAGCATGACACCTAGCAATGGTTTTAATTTCTTCATATGGATTCATCTCCTTTTATCTTTTCTGTCTGATTTGATATTTCAGACATAATCATCGCGTCTAATATTTTATCATCAAGAGTTGATATTTCCTAACCATTTGACAGATCCGCAAATATTCCCTTTTTTTGCATAAAAAAGGAACCGGCAGTGCTGGTTCCTAGCATGAATGTTTGTCTATGAATTCGTTGAATTCCTTTTCGTAGTTTTCAGGATCGGTAAGATAGCTCATGGCATGACTGGCATTTTTTACCTTGATGAATTTATGTCCGGATGAACAATATCTGTCGTTTTTCTCACTCATGAAGAAGGGTACGAAGGTGTCATCCTTGCCGTGGAAGAACAAGATTGGGTATTTGGCCTTGGATAGTGTTCTTCTTGTGGTATGACGAAATATGTTTCTTCTCAGGATGAATGAATTGACAAGACATATGCTGAATGCCACCAAGTGGAGTTTTGCAAGGTAGTGGACGATGCTGTAGGTCGATACATATCCGCAATCGGCGATGATGCCTTTTACGTTTTCCATTTCCTTGTCGGCAGTCAATAGGACGCTGTTTGATCCCATGGATACGCCGTGAAGGAATATTTTCACATCATGATCATATATTTCGTTTATCTTCTTTACCCAGGATTGTATGTCTTCGGATTCGTAGATGCCGAATCCGGAATGCCTTCCTTCACTTTTTCCACATGCTTCATGGTCGATGGAAAGAAGGTCGTATTTCTTCAGCTGGAAGTTTTCAAACAACGGTACATCGTTGTCTCCGGTGCTTTGGAAACCATGGCTGAAGAGGATGACGACGGGTGTTCCTTCCCTGTTCTTGTTTCTTCTCAGTTCCCCGTATAGTTTGATTCCTCTGTCGTTGGTAATGTGTATTTCCTCAAAAGGAATCATTTTGAAATCCCTGTATCTATCTTTCACCTTCAATGGAAAATGAAAATCCTGATCCGGGACATTTAGCATGCAATAGGGATGCCTGGTTCTCTTATAGATGACATTGTATCCTACGATACCGAGTATCAGCACGCATAGGAGAAGAAAGCCGATGACGGATAAGATGATGATCCATATGATGTTCATGACTCGATTATAAAAGAATGCCGGCCTTGCATCCAAATGTTTTCTTCATTGTTGTCATGATTGTATGTCCCCATAAAGGCACATGGCAGAATCCGATGCCTATGATGAAAGACATATTGGGGTATAATCTTAAATATGAATTTTGAAAGACTCAATGAGAGACAACTTTCTGCCGTAAAGGCGACAGAAGGATACGTCCGTGTCATCGCCGGTGCCGGAAGCGGAAAGACAAGCGTTCTTGTCAATCGCTATCTTTATCTTGTCAACGAACTTGCCATCGATTCCGACTCCATCCTCTGCATCACCTTCACCAGAAAGGCTAGAAACGAGATGGTCGAAAGAATCAGGAAGGAAGTTCCTGATGACCAGAGTCTTGATTTTGTCATGACCTATCATTCCCTCGGTTCTCATTTTCTTAAAGAAGAGATAAAGGTGTTGGGATATCCTTCCAATTCCTTCAGAATCTTTGATGAGAGGGATACAAAGAAGGTGCTTAACAGAATCTATGAAGATCATGACATGAAATTGGACAATCCGTCTTTGGAGGATATCCGTGACAGGATCACGGCCTACAAGAAGAGGGAGGAATATATTCCTCTCATGATGAATAGGGATTATGCCTCCCATATCCTCACGAAGAGAAAGACGATGGATGATGAAATCATCGACTGTTATCTATTGAATCAGAGAAAAGGCCGTTGGCTTGATTTTGATGATCTCATCTTCTATACCCACTATATACTAAAACATCATGATGACATAAAGAAAAAATGGCAGGCGAAGTTTGACTACTTCGAGGTGGATGAGGCCCAGGACACCTCCCTTGTGGAATATGAGATATTGGAGATGCTCTCTTCCAGGTGCCATAATCTCTTTGTCGTCGGTGACCCAGACCAGAATATCTATGAGTGGAGAAATTCCACCAACCAGATTCTTCTGGATTTCGACAAGAAGCATCAAAACTGCAAGACATTCATGCTTGTCGACAACTACCGCTCGACAAAGAACATCCTCGATGCCTCAAACAGACTGATTTCCAATAACCTGAACAGGGTGAAGAAGGATCTTTTTGCCTTGAAGGAAGAAGGCGAAAAGGTCAGATATGAGAAGATGCCTGACGAAAATGCCCAGGCACTGAAGATCGTTTCTCTCATCAGGGAATCCATCGAAAGAAAAGAGGACTACAAGGACAATGCCATCCTTTTCCGGTGCAATTTCTATTCCCTTGCCCTGGAAAAGAAGCTTCGGGATGAAAGAATACCTTATGAGATCATCGGTGCTCCTTCCTTCTATGAGCTAAGTGAGATAAAGGATATCATCGCACTGATCAGAATCGTCCTTGAGGAGGATGATGAATCTTTGCTCAGGATGATAAACAAGCCTTCAAGAAGATTCGGAAAGAAGAAGGTGGAATATCTTCTTTCCCTTTCCCAGACGGGAAGTCTTCTTAAGACGCTCAGGATGCATAGAAACGACATCGAGTTTGTCGGTACCGAAATCGAATCCTTCCTTTCTGTCATTGAGCAGGTACAGAAGAACGTGGACACTCAAGGTGTCATGAAGTCGCTAAACCGTCTTCTCGAGGACAGTGAATATTCCGATTATCTTGCCAGACTGAAGAATCCAAGCCACTATGAAAACATGATGACATTTCTCTACAGCGTCAGTTCTGAAGTGGGAAAAGACGAAAAAATGACACTCAGGCAATATTATGAGGATAACCTGAAGAAGAAACAGGAAGAAAGCGTGAACAGAAACCGAGTCTCGCTTCTTTCCATCCATGCCTCTAAGGGCCTGGAATTCAGGAATGTCTATGTGGTCGGTCTTGATGAACCTTTCTTTCCACACTACAAGACCATCGAGGAAAGAAAGGATTCCGGACTCGAGGAGGAAAGAAGACTCCTCTATGTTGCCATGACCAGGGCAAAGGACAGGCTCTATCTTTTCTCGAGTGAGGATATATGCAAGAAGGGAGAGGTCTCCAGATTCGTCTATGAAATCTTCCCTGAGATGGAAAAGCCAAGATCAGTCACGGAAAAGAGGCCAGGGAAGGATACAAAGAAAAAGGAACCGACCATAAGGAAGAAAAAGAGGGAAAAGGGTGTTCCTGATCTCATGAAGCTGTTCGGACTGAAATAATGAAAATCGCACTCGACAACAACGGCAAAAGAACCATTATCGAAGAAGCAAGGACGGATGAGACCTATTTCTGTCCTATCTGCCATCAGCCTCTATTGCAGAAAAGAGGACTGATCAAGGCTTTTCATTTTGCCCATTTTCCAAATACGGACTGTATCGACCATTGGCATTATGACATGTCTATGTGGCACTATTCATGGCAGAACAGATTCAGCAGGGATGAACAGGAAATCGTCAGGATGAAGGATGGCAAGATACATCGTGCGGATGTACTTCTTGAGGAAAAGAAGACGGTGATTGAATTTCAGCATTCCGAGATTTCCATCAGCGAGTTCGAGGACAGGAATCGTTTCTACAATGAGCTTGGATATCGTGTCATCTGGGTATTTGACATGGTGGAAGAATACGAAAACCATGATATCGCCCTTTTGGATGAGGAAAGAAGTGACGAGAAGTTCAGCTATCGATATCCGAAGAAGATTTTCTCCTCCATTGACTATCATAAGGAGGATGTGACTCTCTTTTTTCAGATATCTCCGAAAGAGGAAGGCGAAATCCTTCTTCTCAGGGTGACATGGGTTTCTCCAAAGGGCATATATCGTTTCTGTGGAAAAAAGACGACACTGAAACAGTTCATGGGTTTTGCAAGGAAGGAAAAGGAAATCATCGAATATCCAAAGAACTCGATTCCCTACCATCTTGATAAGAACAAGGGATTGCCTCTGATCGTAAGAAACATAAAGACCAGGGAAGAATATCTCATCAGTTCCCATGCGATGGAGAATTATGAAACGTATCATCATATCTTTGGAAAGACTTCCAATTCCTTTGGCGAATATACGGAGAAGTCCGTCATCCTCAATGATGCCTTCCAACCTAATTGGGTTGTGATATGGAAGCCAAGGGGGAAGAAGAAATAAAAAAATCACAGGTTTTTGACCTGTGATTCTTATGGATTAAGTCGAAGAAACTTTATATTTGCTTGTATCGATACTTTTTTCGGATGTTGAACTTCCCATATATTTGACGAGCTCAGAAGAACCTACATAACTATGGACTGGAACGTATCTTCCATCATCTTGTAATTCTACGCAAGTCTTATAAAGGTTTTCGACATATCCATTATTATTGGCAGTATATTCCGAACCTTTATATAAATAGATGTCATATCCGTTTGTATGAGATGTTGTTGAATTGTCATTGATGCATTCATTATGATTTGTGAGATACTTGATGAAGATTGTATAGGAAGAATATCCTGTGTTTTCATCGGAGTAGGTGACTCCAAAGAAAGAATTCTTCAAATCAGACGCAATGGAATCGTCATCTACCATGCTCCCGATGTAATCGTGATTCCATGATGTATGCGTATCGCTTTTGTTGGCATCCCATGCAGATTCGAATGCGGTACCTTGGCTGGTAGCACCGGGAGTGTTTATGGCATAGGTGAAGGTTTCAACCAGGTTGTACATATCCTCAGACAAAATTGTATTGTTAGTCCAGGAAAAGGACCACATGGTCTTGACGTTCTCGATCGAATTGTTCAGGCTTGCACGTTGTGAGAAATTCCAAGCCGCATATCCAATACCTATCGTGGATGTTGTCGTTACGATGAGAGCAAGAGGAAGTATTCTGAGAGTTCTATTTAGTCTTCTTTTCATATACGATGGCTCTTGTTTTTCTGTCGACGGCGAATTCATCCCTGACGGACATGCTAGGATCATTGATGAGCTTCTTTGCTCTGCCTTCAGCTGCAATCTTGGAAACACCATTGGTGAGAACAGCCAATTCATATCTTGCACTGGAGTATTTCTTCAGCCTGTGGTCATAGACCACATAGATGATATAGGCAAGAATGATGCTACACAAAGAATATAGTCCATAATAGGACTTGGAGAAGAGAATGACGTTTCCGATATAGGTCACCTTTTTTCCTGTATATTTGTAGACAATCTGACTTCTTTCGACGAGTGAATCATTTCCAGCAGTGTTGTCACCTCTGAAATAATATTTCTCATCAGTGGAATTACCAATATATCTATGGGTAATCAGATCGCCTTTTGAATTCTTGTAGGCATAGACTTCAAATGGTTCCAAGGTATCATTTTCATTGACTGTGGTGAAACTGAGGATATCGCCTGTGGCAAACTGATCCTTTTCAGCGTCAGTCTTCTTGGATGTGATGACAAGCTTATAGTTGTCATCATAATATCCATCCATTGAATCACTGGCGATGACAAGAACAGTCTTGTCACCGAATCTCACCTGTTCTCCATTGGCTTTGTAGACGATGGAAGAGACAAGGATGAACAATAATGCCAAGAATATGATGGAAGAAAAGAAATAGTATATGAATCCTAGGATTCTACTATGACGCTTTTCCTCTTTTTCTTCAGCCAACTCCTTGTCATAGACGCCTGCATTGAGATCCAGTCTGGCTCTCTTGAGCATCAAATGACAGGAGATGATGGCTAAAGTGAATACCAAAATCGTCAGGATTGCGGTGACTATAATCAATATTGGTAAATAAGACATTTAATTATAGTTCCTTTTTTCGAATTATTAGGCAGTAACGCTTGCGGTGAACTCGAATTTGATGCTTGCCGTTGACAAAGCGGTCTTCATGGCATCGTATGCAGTGGCAGTAAGTGGCTTGCCAAGAGTCTTTGTTGTGCCGCCATTTTCATCTAAGTTTGTTCCGCTTGCTACCCAGGAAATGGTTGGCAATGTGTAGGTGAAGGTGAGTTCACTTCCGGTATATGTCTGAGTGTCAGTCTCAAATGAACCATTGGCCAGGGAAACATACTGATTATATGCAGCATCCGGAGTGATTGTGACACTCATTTTGATTTCTTCGTTTGTGGCTTTCTGAGAACCGTTATACTTGAAACGCAATGTGGTGATTTTGGCAGCCTTGATCTTTGCTTCATCCGGAATTGTTTCGGTTTTTGTGCCAACAGTTCTGGTTGTTGTCTCGTTGGAAGTGGAGAAATAGAGTCCTTCCTTGATTCCATTGTCAGTTGCAGTGGAATCGCCCTGGTCCATGATGAGATAAAACGTCTCGTGATCAACAGTAAGACTTCCGGTTGGATCTGTATGAGTGACGACATTGGCGGCGTTGGAATCCTTGCTTGCTCTCTGGGAGAAATTCCATGCAGCATAACCAGTGCCGAACATGGTGACAGTAGTAAGAGCGGCAACGACAGCGAACTTACCAGATAAACCGTGTAACTTCTTCATAATAATATAACCTCTTGATTCCTATCAGACTTTATACTCCCGTGAGGAATCTGTTTTTCTATAATGCATGGAGTCTTGGGAATATTGTTTTCAGTTCATCTTCCTGAAGTATGTGATGAAC
>CAVJFW010000019.1:0-29760 GCA_963648975.1 bacterium
CATCAAAAAGAAACAAACCAACTGATTTGTTACTTTAGGAGAAAAGATATGAAACATTCTGTTAAATTATTCGTTGCTGGAATGGCTCTTACATTAGGAGGTACATCTTCCGCAGCAATTTGCTCCAACGTCATCAACAATCAGCCAACGGTTTCTCAGGCTGAAACTTCCAATACCATCACTCTCAATAAGTTCAATAACACTCCAAAATTTGCAAATGTGGATATCAAAGCTGATGCATCCTCTGGCTTTGACTTCTCTGGCATGATCGTCGAAGGAATCAAAAGAGGTGGCATCAACCTCATCGGCATGGCTGGGGCCACACTCGGAAAGATGGCCTTCAATGCCATTCTGTCAAACATCGGCGTCGATGTAAGAAGCGCAGAACAAAAATCCCTTGATCAAATTCAGAGCAAGTTGGCAGACCTCAGCAATTCCCTGAAAGAAGGTGTTTCCGACATCAAGAGAACAGTCATCCAGGCTCAGCACAAGAACATCATGAATGAGATCCTGACAAAGCTGGACATCATTCAGTCTCCAATCGCAGCCAAGATTGCAACCATGATTGACATTTCCAAGAAGGAATTGGATTCCAACTATGACAAAAAAGAGTTGGAAAACGAAAAGGAAACATTCTATAAAGGATTGGAAGACATGAAATTCGCCCAACTTGGTGGAATCAATCTTTGGAACGATACGGAAAATCTTGCAAAATCCATCCTCGCTCCATTCGCCCCGGAAAAATCTCTTGGTCTGACTGATTTATATGAGGATTGCTATGGAGCCAATGAAACCTGGGATTATATGACCATTGCTCCTCGTATCAAGTTCATCTCCTACATCAGTACCTTGGTCAATTCCTTGGCTGAAATTGCCCTCATCAAGGCAAATTACGACATGAGCAAGCTTGGCGCCAATGATTCCAACATTTTGGACTACACGACCGGTCTCAAGAACATGGCTTCCGCCGTCAACGCCCTGAATGCTGAATTCAAGAAAGAACTCGACGGTCTTGAAGCTATTCAGAAGAAACATGATGAACAGCATCTTATCACTCATAGGGATATGGTCGTCAACAACGATGGTAGCATTACCTACAAGGAAGGAAGGACATTATCAACCAAGTTATTCGCTGTCACCACAGCTGACAATGATGACAATTACCTGTCTTATAAGCATGATGAGAAAAACAAAGCCATCACCGTCGACTTCGGCTTAAGTGGAAAGCAACTCGTCTTCGCCAACTTCATCTATACACTTGACTGTACATCAAATCGTGATCTGTACAAGACGGTCTTCAATGAATACAACACATATAAGAATTGCTTATGTGATGATGCAAAGAAGAGCTTCACCATGCAGGATTATCTGATCAAGGCCGGCTTCACCTGCAATAACACGGACGGATTCAACAAGGCAAAAGGATTCTATTCCAGAATCGATTGCAGCACGAGAAGTCATGCCGGAACCTTGGGTTGGTCAGAAGATACGCATAACGACCTGAAAGCCTTCTACTATGACTTTAAGAACCCGCAGTTCAGTGAAACTGCCGGAGAAATCTCTGACGTCAGGGGACAAAGATCCACTTGGTTCTCCAGCACCAAACATTGGTACGAAAAAGGAGATCAGGCCGACAACTACTATCTGGTGTTCGTGGAACCGAACCAAAAGACAATCGGCAAGATTGCCGAAACAGAAATCGGAAGAGTAACCACTCCGACAGCCACGACAACAGCATATGACAAACACTTCAAGGGTCACAGGACCTGGACTGATGGTTACAACGCATACGTCAATATCTAAATAATGCAAATAGGCCTGTACTTTCAACAGTACAGGCCTATTTCATTTTGTTTTGACAACAAACAATTTTATTTTTTTACAACAAAATCAGTCGGCAGTGAATCTATTTCATCAATACCATAAGGAACTTGGACGCCTAAATGATATTCGCTGCCATCAGCCTTGTCATATTCAAGCATGACATTGAAGCTTTGTGCATAGGCCTTGGATGAATCATCCGGTGTAAAGCTGAAGATACCTTCCTCATTCATCGCATATGTTCCATTGACAGTTGCGGCAGTAACAGTCTTCGTTTCCTTGGAAACAGTGATGAAAGTTCCCTCACTTCTTGTGAAAGTGAACTTTCCGCCTTCCTTGATTTCCAGCTTCATATCAGAAGTTCCGCCATTCTTGATATCAAAACTTCCGATCAGATGTTTCTGATCAAGGACACGGACTGTCACGGATCTGAATTGAGCATCAGAGATGATGGCATGACTATTTTCATTCTGTCCGGACATTACAATTGCCGTACCATATCCAATCGAGGTCACGGTATGTCCGGAGATTCGAATGATTTCATTGCTTTCATCAGTTTCGTCAAAGAAATAGAAGGACATGTCATCAACACTCGCTTCACCCTCAAACTTGAAGCAGGAAGCAAGATCAAGGCTCTTGTTGAGGCCTTCAAGACATACTTCCGTTTTCAGGGAAATGATCTTATTGTCGCCAAAGTGAATTGTCTCCGAAGAGTTATCCGACTCGACAATCACATCTTTATCCGTTCCACTTTTGCAGGATACAACGGAAAAAATCCCCAAGAGCATCAACAACAGTGCTTTTCCTGTTTTTTTCATCATCAATACTACCTCCTTTGATAAATTGACTTGTTATTTGATCATGTGTTGTAGACAAAGCAAACACTCAACCATGACACGACTACTTCTTGATTGTCAGCCCTAATTTATATACCGCATTCTTGTTAATGCCGTATTCCTGTGCGATTTCCTTGCTTAGAGACGAAATCGATTTGCCTTCCCTGATTCCCTTCCTGAGAAGTTTGAGAATCATCTCATCATCCATCTTTTCGTCCGACTTGTTGCCTTCAAGTATGATGATGCATTCTCCCTTTTCCTCAAGCGGAGAAGAAGTGAGTTCCTTCAGACTTCCATAGACCACTTCCTCATGGATCTTCGTCAGTTCACGGACAAGAGAGACATTTCTCTCTTCTCCGAAGACCTCCTTCATGATGGCAAGAGTCTTGACGATCCTCTTTGGAGACTCATAGAAGATAATGGTTTCCTTTCTGTCCTTCAGTTCTTCCAGGAATGTCTTTTCCTGACCATTCTTGGTCGGAAGGAATCCAAAAAAGGAAAAATCGGCACTGTCGATGCCAGAGAGCACCAACGCTGAAAGGGAAGCTGTCGGTCCGGGAAGAACGGTGACTGGGACATTCATCTCATGGCATGTCTTCACAAGCAAGGCACCAGGGTCAGAGATACCAGGCATACCGGCATCCGAACAATAGGCAAGCTTCAGTTTCCCCTTTATGACTTCCTCAAGAATTCTTTTTGATTCCTTCAGTTCCGTCTGGGCATAAAGGGAGACAAGCTTCTTTGGCTTGATGCCAAGCCTGGAAAGAAGAAGACCGGTATTCCTTGTATCCTCACAGGCGATGATGTCTGCGTCACGAAGGAAGTTCATGGCACGGATGGTAATATCTTCGATATTTCCTATCGGGGTGCTCACCAACCCGACAAGTGGTCCTTCCTTTGAGAGATATGGGTTATTTCTTATCATTTTTCTTTACTGGGATGAAATCAAATGCAGAATTTCCGGAAAGCTCGGAAACCGGAATGAATCCGGACTCCTTCTTTGGTGCATTGTTGAAGGAATGATTGTTCCTATGATTATTATTGAAGGAACGATTTCCTTTTCCATTGAAGGAATGATTTGAGTTCTTCTGGGTGTTGTTCTTATTGTTGGAGCCGCCATTGCCCTTATTGAAAGACTTCTGGTTTCCGTTCTTGTTCTTGTTGAACCTGTCCTTGACTTCATCACGATGCTTTTTCTCATTCTTTTCAATCTGGGATATACGGTTGATGGTATCCTTGACGCCATGTCCGCTGAGATCGACACCAGCATTGAGGTCTCCTTTGACAAGCTTGCTTTCATCGACCTTGCTAAGGCCCTTCTTGACTCTTTCGAACTCATCCTTGGTGAAAGTCTCATAGCTGTCACCATTGTATGTCGTGATGTTGCCGATGAGAAGATTGAGTCCGGTGACTTCATATGTCTTGCTGTTATATTCGAACTTGTCACCGATCTTCGGATAAAGCGGTCTGATCTTGGAATAGGCCTCATCCTCATATTTGAGGCAGCACATCAGTTTTCCGCATTGACCGGAAAGCTTTGGAATATTGATGGAAAGAAGCTGGTTCTTTGCCATGGATATGGAAATTCCGTCAAAGGACTTGAGGAACGTGGAACAGCATAACGGAAGTCCGCATGGTCCAAGTCCACCGACCAATTTGGCCTGATCCCTTGGTCCAATCTGTCTCAGTTCGATTCTGAGGTGGAAGGTACCGCTGAGCAATCTGACCAGTTCCCTGAAATCGACTCTTGCATCGCTGGTGAAGGTCACCAGGACCTTATCCTCGTTGATGTCAAGATAGGACTTCAATACCTTCATGTTCAGCTTCAGCTGATCGGCAAGCTGCTGTGTCGCCTTGGAAATCTTTTCTCCCTGAGAAACGGATCTCCTGGCAAAATCCATATCGGAAAAAGTCGCTATGCGATTGATTTCCGGGAAAAGCGTGTTGAAGTTTTCCCTTGCCGCTTCCTCTTCCGTCGGAATTCTCGTCTTGATTACCTTTCCAGGATAGGTTCCATGTGGTGTTTCGACAATGACGGTGTTACCGACTTCCACGTTTTTCGTGGTGCGATAATACGTCATTCCCATGAAGTCAAAGGCAATACCCAAAAGTGTTGTCATTCTATTTCTTCTCCTTATTCAGTGCGTTCAAAAATCTTCCCGCCTGCAATGTTGCATTGTAGTTCAGATTTTTATGAGACATCATGTCTTTTATCATCTCTATTCCGGATGCGATCTCATCGCGCTTCATCTGTAGGTCATGAATCGTATCGCGAAGGGGATTGTCCGGGTCATCTTCATTCAATAAAACGGATTGAAATGTATCCAAAACAGTCAAATACATCCAATTATAACACTTGCCTTCCTTCAATATCGTGGTTTCCTTCAAAAGTGTGAACGCTCCGGTCTTGAATGAAGTCACATAATCGTACAGAAAGGACTCACCTGCGGATATTCCATCCAAGATGCCGATATTCTCATTGAGTGCCAGCAGTACCTCATCCATGGTGGCAAAATGCCTTGAGAGGATATAGGCCTCAACTGCCGTCAAATGGACATTCTTTGCCTTTTTTCCCTCTTCCGATATCGTAATCGGATTCTCCATGAGCTTCTTTTGCAGCCCTTTGGGATCGATAGGGTCAATACGGATGGATATGGATCTTGAACGTATGGTCGGAAGAACCTTGTCGAGGTTGGTCGTCGTCAGGAACGCGACCTGTCCGACCTTCGGTTCCTCAAGAAACTTCAATAAGGCATTGGCAGCCTCATTGTTGATGTTGTCTACCCTATGGATGACATAGGAAAGCGTATGTCCCTTCTCATAGACGGAAAGGGAGAATTTCTTTTCCAGGGCTTGGATGTCACCTTTCCTGATCATGTCCCTCTGACCATCGATCAGCATGAAGTCAGGCCTGATTCCTTCAAGGAATCTCTTGCAGGAATTGCATTCATTGCAGGCCAACAGGTCATTCTCACATCCAAGGGATTCGGAAAGATACATGGCAACTTCCTTCAAAGGTGCATTTTCCGGTCCATGGAGAAGATAGGCACTGGAAAGACGTTGACTCTTTCTCGAATTGAGGAAAAGCCTCGTCATCTTCGGTTCATATTCTTCCAGTGTATGCCTGTCCATGTTCATTTCTGGATTTTCTTCAGAAGAATATCCAGTATCTCCCTTGTTTCCTCTTCCACCGTCTTGGAGGCATCGATGCGGATGATTCTTTCCGGATATTTTTCCAAAAGAATCTTATAGGCATCATAGACCTTGTGGTGGAAGGAGATGTTCTCAAGGTCAAGGCGGTTGACCTCATCGCTTCTGTGAAGGGCAATTCTTTCCAATCCAAGTTCCGGCTTCAGATCGAGGAAGAAGGTGACCTCCGGCATCGTGTCGTCGATGGCAAATTCATTGATGGCATAGACGGCATCCATGCCGATACCTCTTGCATATCCCTGATATGCCAGAGAGGAATCAAGATATCTGTCGGAAATGACGATTTTTCCCTGCTCAAGGGCAGGAATGACGATTTCCTTGAGGTGCTGTCTTCTGCTGGCAGCATATAAAAGAGCCTCGGTCCTGGAATCCATTTCGGTATTCTTCTTATCGAGAATGATGTTTCTGATTTCCTCGGCGATGACAGAGCCACCCGGTTCCCTTGTAACCAGGACATCGATGCCCATTTCCTTAAGTTTTGCCTCGAGATTATGGATGACGGTAGTCTTGCCACAGCCCTCTCCACCCTCGAATGTGATGAACAATCCCTTGTTAGCCATTATTTTTCTCCTTCGTTCAGTCTGATTCTTCCCTTGATGGAAGACGTGATCGTCATGTTGTCGAGATATTCCAGATTGGTTCCAATCGGAATACCGTTTGCCAACTTGGATACATTTATTTCCGGTTGCTTTTTGAATATATTCGCTATGTATAATGCCGTAGTCTCACCCTCTATATCCGTTGGAAGCGCAAGGATGATTTCCTTGGCATGGTCTTCCTCGACTCTTTTCTTCAGTGCCGGAATGCCGATTGCCTCCGGTGTCCTGTTCTTAAGCGGAGACAAGGTTCCATTGAGGGAAAAATATCCACCATCGTATCCGTTTGTCTTTTCGATGGATAGGATATCCTTGCTGTCGGCAACGACAAGAAGTGTATTCTTATCCCTTGTCGGATCAGAACAGATCGGACATTTCTCATCGAAATAGGTTCCGCAGTTAGGACACTTCTTCACATGATTGTTGCAGTCATCAAGAACGGAAATGAACTTTTCCCTGTCTTCCACGGTCAGGTTCAAGGTGGCATAGGCAAGCCTTTCCGCCGTCTTGAAACCGATGCCAGGAAGTTTTCTGTAGCATTCGATGAGTTCCTGTATGGTCTTGATGTTTTCCATCATAAATTCTGGTCTTTGCGCAATGTGGAAAGATCAAGCTGCAGTTCGTTCTTCAAGGCATCCTGATCGGATGAAACGGCATTATGAAGATTCCTGAACAGAGTCATGATGCCCTGTTCAATCTGACTTTTGGATGCCATCTCATAGAAGGACTGATCGATATTGACTTCCAGAAGCGTGAAGTCTCCCTTCATCTTGATGGAAATACCCTGATATCTTCCCTGGTATTCCTTGTTCATCAGCTTTCCAAGCTTATCCTGGTAATCCCTGGCCTTTTGCTGAAGCATGACCATGTCGGTTGCCTTCATGGCCTTCTTCATGTTCTCATCATCATTTTCATTCATTTTTCATTTCCTCCTATGCCAACAGCTCATTCAGGAACTCTGACGAAGCCACCTTTTCCTCATTGGTTCCAAAGTTGATGGAAGGTTCTCTTAAGGCTGGTCTTTCTCCCTTCTTGAACTTCTGGACGGCTTCGACATAATCATCGTTCATCACAGGAAGGACGAAATAGTCCTTTCCAAACACATTCTTCATCAGATATCTCAAAGACGGCTGTACCGACTTCCTGTTCAGTTTTTCCATCTCGACGGAGAATTTCGTCGAAACAAGAAGGATGTTCCTGCAGACCAGTCTGACCTTGAATGTCGACAGTGCCTTGGCGACAACGGAATATTTCTCATCAAAGAAATATTTACTGATGTCATCCCATCTTTCATCGATGTCAAGACGTGCCTGCTTATCCGCCTGAAGCATCATGTTGAGAATCTCATTGACATCATAGATTATGACATCCTTGTCGACTTCTTTTTTCTTTGCCTCAATGACGAATCCTTTTTCCTTCTTTTCGGAGACGATCTCAGATGGCGTGGAAATCATGACCGAGTCCTTCTTCTCAGGTACAGAAGAGGCAGTCTGGACGATTCCCGGATTGGATACCACGGCAAATTCGCTCATCAGGGACAATAGGGTAAGTTCGAAATGAGAGAAGACATCATCCGTATTTCGATATTCCCTCTTGGCCTCAAGAAGCATATTGATGTTTCTTCTCGCCTCATCGATGGAAAGATGAAGCATCTGCACCTCATCCTTCTTCAGCCTGTCCATCAGATATTCGTTCTGCGTAGTCTGATAAATGATGAAGTCCTTGTATATCTTTATGAAATCCTCATGCAGTCTTACGACATCGATGCCATGCTCATATTTTTCCTTGACCATGGAAAGACATTCTCCGGTCTTCCTGGAGGAAATCATGTTGATGATGGATATCTCGTCCTTCAGGGAAAGAAGTCCGAGCATCTCATCGACATCATTGACGGTAAGATTCTCTCCGGAATAGGAGACAAGCTTGTCAAGAAGGGACAATGAATCCCTGACACCACCATCGGAGAGATCGGCAATCAGCCTGAGTGCCTCTTTTTCATATTGGATGCTTTCTGCATTGAGGACTCTTTCCATGTTGGTTATGAGATCCTTGTCGCTGACTTTGCTGAAATCGAATCTCTGGACGCGGGAAAGAATCGTAGGGAGAATCTTTTGAGGTTCCGTCGTCGCCAGGATGAATATGACAAAGCTCGGTGGCTCCTCAAGTGTCTTCAGCAAGGCGTTGAACGCTGAATTTGACATGTTATGGACTTCATCGATGATGTAGACCTTGTATCTCGACATGATCGGCTGATAGGAGACGTTGTCGATGAGCTGTCTTACGGAATCGACGGTAGAGTTGCTGGCCGCATCGATTTCAAAGACGTCCGGCTGTTCTCCCTTCATGATTCCCAGACAGGAGTCACACTGATTGCACTGATGTCCAAGTCCTTCCTTGCAGTTGAGTGCCTTGGCAAAAAGTCTTGCCATGGTCGTCTTGCCGGTACCTCTTGGTCCACAGAAAAGATAGGCATGGGCAATCTTATCCTCCTTGATGGCATTCTTCAATGTCTCAACGATGGCTTTCTGCCCGACGACTTCATCGAATGACTGTGGTCTATATTTGTTGTAAAAAGCTTGATACGCCATATCTTTCCCTCAATTGTGAAAATATAAATTATTATATAACATTCGTGTATATTTGCTAAAACGGAAACGAAGGATATTGCTTCTGGGATTGGCTAAAAGGAAAGAAAGAGCCAAACAAGGAAAAGAGGGATTGGCCGCCTCGTCTTTGTAATCGCTTACAACCTGACGTATGTCATTCTCATTTTTCCAAAAGAAAAGTTTTGTCATTGTCCATCAAACCTATTTATATGAATTCGTTTTAAATATCTGGAAACGCACAAAATCACGCCTAAAATATTGGAAACCGCTTACTTTAGGGTTTACAACTCATTTCTCTTTTTTGTTGTTGATTATGACTATGCTGCCGAATTATCATTAAGCCCCAAAATGAAGGAGGACTTTAAATGAAAAAACAAGTCAAATTCGCATCCCTTCTTTCTCTCGTGGCATTACTCGGAGCCTGCAAAGGCACATCTACATCCAGCAATACAAGCGGAGATGAAGGATCAAACTGGCATGGCGAGCTCAAGGAAGGATATACCAGCTTAGCCAATGAAGCCAAAGCCGTCAATCCGGCAATCGCTGAGGATGGTACCTATACCACCGCCGGACAGACAATCAGCACCAAGAAGACCTACAATTCCTATTTCTCGACGGAAATCACCAGCATGAACTATCTCTGCACACCATGGCAGTACAATGCTCTTCACTTCGTCCAGATGATTGATGGCCTTATCAGCAACAACCAGTATGGTTCCACATACGGTGGGTTAGCCTTAGGTTATAAGGTCACAGAAAATTCTGACGGAACTGAAACATGGTCATTCCAGCTCAAGGAAGGTGTCAAGTGGATCAACAACCAGACCGGCGCAGAATATGCCGAAGTCAAGGCTGATGATTTCGTCGCTTCCATGGAATATGTTCTCGACCCATTAAGTGGTTCTGAATTCTCTTATCTCCCATGCGGTGTCATCAAAAATGCCCAGGAATATTATGAATCCCAGCAGAAACACATCAAGGACAGCAGCGTCGCTGCAATGGACATCTCCGAAGTCGGCATCAAGGCAGTCGATGACTATACCATCGAATACACGTTGATCGAACCAACTCCATACTTCCTCACCTGCCTTACCTACTCCGTCTATTATCCAGTCAACAGACAGTGGTTGAACGACAAGGGAAGTGCCTTCGGTGAAACTCCAAACGATATCCTTGTCAATGGCGCCTTCCTTCTCAAGGAACACGTCAAGTCATCCAAATCCGTCTTTGTCAAGAACACCAAGTACTATGATGTTGAGCATGTCTACGTCGATGAAGTGAATCTTTCCTTCATCGGAGCAAATGCTTCCATCGATACTGCCAGAAAACTCTATGAAAACGGAGATATCGATTCCTTCAACGTCCAGTCTTCCGATGAAGTCGGATACAAGAAATATGTCACTGGTGAAGATGGATCAGGAACTACCAACAATCCATACGATCCAACCTGCTCTGCCTTCTCCTCTACCGATCAGTTCTGCTTCGTCGGCTATTTCAACTACAATCGTACCTCCACTCCACAGTATGATTCCAAGGCTCACAAGAAGTCAGCTCAGGAAATCACCGACACACATGCAGCCATCCTCAACAAGAACTTCAGAAAAGGTTTCCTCTATGGTCTGAATGTCATGGAATACCTCAAGTTCTATAACCAGGGAGATCCAGTTCAGAGACTCAACAGAACCTATACTGTCAAAGGTCTTGCCCAGGATAGCGACGGCAAGGACTATGTCGACTATGTCGAAGATGTCTACAACAAGAATCAGAATACGACAGGTGTCGACCTCATCGGTACGGAAATCTCCGAGTCTGGAAATTCCGAGGACCCTGTCTATTCCGCAGCCAAGTCCAAGCAGTACTTCCAGACTGCAAAGAATGAATTGGCCGCTCAGGGCATCACTGCCGAACACATCTACATCGATGTCATCGGTTCCATGGATGCTTCCGAATACGGCTATATGGAGAAGATGTACAAAGCCATCGAAACCAATTCCGATGGATGGATTGTCATGAACATCTCCACTCCGGCCAGCACTGACCAGAAGACTCAGTGGGGACAGGAAGACTACAACTATGACTTCTCCATGGAAATGGGTTGGGGTGCTGACTATGGTGATCCTAAATCCTTCCTCCACACCGTTGTCGGTCTCACCTTCAACGAAGATGGAACCTTGGCCGACCAGGGTGATAACCTGAGCTACTACGGTTTCACCGGTGACGCAAGTGAAAAGGAATTGTCTGATTCCCTCTTCAAGGAATACACAGATCTCTACAACAAGGCTCTGCAGTATAAGACAACGGCTGACTACTCCAAGCGTCTTGCCGCCTTCGCAGAAGCCGAATATAACCTGATCTACGAAAGTGCCCTTGTCATTCCGTGGTATACCAGATCCGGTATCTACAACGTCGTCGGCAAGGTCGTTCCACATCAGGCCGGTACCGCAAACTACGGCAACAACTCCGACAAGTTCACCAACATCGTCGTCTCTGACAAGGTCCTTACCCGTGCTCAGAGAGATGCAATCAACGCCGAATACGAGAAGAACAAGAAATAAGCAATCTTCTATTGCACAAAAAGATGATGGCACGTTCATCATCTTTTTGTGCCTTATAAGGAAAGGAGGTTTACATGCAAGAATATGTAATACATGTAAATGAAACAAATGAATTGGAGTCGCTTCCGCACAAGGAGGACAGCCCATTCGTCCAACAGCTGAAAAAGGTTCTGAAAGTCATATACAAGGGACTGACGAATAAGACCTTCGTCTATATCGTCAGAAGAATCCTGACCGCATTTCTGACCCTGCTCATCCTGACTGCATTTGTCGCAATCATGATCAGACTTCTGCCAGAGACAAAGTTCTACGATGTCGCAACCTACAACAAACTTGTAACCAAGGGGAAAATCATCGGTGAGAACTATAAGAACAAACAGCTCTATCTTTATGGACTCAGAGACCTAGAGGGAAATGAGGTATCTGTCTGGCAAAACGTTTGGCAATATATTTACTACATTCTTCCAATTTATAAGAAAATACCTTATCAGTTCGATTCCAGTTATACTACCGTCAAGGCCTCCTGGGAAGGATTGATATATCTCGGAAGAAGTGTCAACCAGCACGAATTTGTCACTACGATCGTCGCTTCGAAGATGGGTATATCCATGCAGATATCCCTGATTTCGGTCTTCTTGGCCTATCTTGTCGGTTTCCCGCTAGGCATCGCCATGGCAAAAAAGCCCGGTGGTGTATGGGACAGAATCGGTTCTGCCTTCATCGTATTGAACTATGCCATTCCAGCCTTGGTCTTCTATCTTTTCCTGAAGAGTTGGACAGGTGATGCAAACGGCATCTTCGGATGGGCAGGGTTTGGATATCAGTATGATTCCAACAAGCATTTCCAGACATTGATCATCCCGATATTTGCCATCTTCTTCCTATCCATCCCGGAATTGGTTATTTGGGTCAGAAGATACATGGTCGACGAACTGAATTCCGACTATGTCAAATTCGCCCGTTCAAAGGGACTCAGCGAAAACAGGATCATGTACACCCATGTTCTCCGCAACGCCTCCGTTCCGCTCATCAGAAATATCCCAATCACCATTCTCGGGGCCATGATCGGTTCCTATTTCGTCGAAGACATCTGGACGATTCCAGGTACCGGAAGAGAACTCGTTTCCGCCCTCAAGGGTACACCGGATATTCCGGTCGTCCAGGGACTTACCATTCTGTATGCTTCATTGTCCATGCTCGCATTCCTGCTCGGTGACATTGTCACAGCACTATACGATCCAAGAATCCGTCTGACCGGAGAAGGGAGGTAAATCATGAATCCAGAAAACACAATCAGAAAAAATGATGGACTTGATGACCTCTTCGTCCATGTCGACATCAAGGAAGAGGAATCCGAAAAAATCGTCACGGAACCCTATTCCTATTGGAAAAGCGTCTTCAGAATCTTCATCCATAGGCCAGCCACAATCCTGGCCCTGTCCGTCCTTGTCATCTTGATCCTAGGCATCATCTTCATTCCGCTTTTTGCCCCTGAGAGCGCCTATGTCATCAATATGGACAACAAGAACCTCGCCCCAAGCGTCGAGCACTTCTTCGGAACCGACCTCATCGGCAGGGATCTGTGGTTCATGACTTGGAAAGGTGCAGGAAAATCCCTGCTTCTTGCCATCATCGAATCCGTCATCATCCTGTTCCTTGGCACCATCGGTGGCTTGTGCTGGGGTTATTTCAAGAAGCTCGACCCGATCTTCGTCGAAATCTATAACTTCATCTCCAACATTCCTTCCCTTTTGATTTATATGCTTTTATCCGTCATCTTCACCTATTCACTTCCAAATGTTCCTGTCGAAGTCCGTCTTGTCTTGTCCCTTACCATGTTAGGATGGTTATCCTTGGCCCTGATGATCAGAAACCTTGTCATGATCATCGACAACAGGGAATACAATGTCGCCAGCAAGACTCTTGCAACTCCACCGCTTCGCATCATGCTGAAGAACTACCTTCCATATCTCTTAGGCGTCATCATCACAGAATTCTCCCTTATCATTCCAGGCATGATTTCCTCTGAAGTCTCCATGAGTTACTTCGGTGTCGGTCTGGCAAGCAGGGACGTTTCCTTAGGCGCCATTCTGGAACTGGGCATTGCAAACTATTCCCTGTATCCATGGGAAATCCTTGCGCCTGGTCTTCTTCTTGCCATCATCATCTTCGCCTTCTTCATCCTTGGCACCACATTCTCCGATGCCCTCGATCCAAAGAAGCATCGTTAAAGATAGGAGGAAAATATGTCAAAGAAAATAAAACTTGAACTGAATCCTATCGAAAGTGTCAAAAAAGGTGAAGTCATCGCATCCGTAAAGGATCTTATCGTCCGCTTCCAAGTCAGAAACAAGACATTGACTGCCATAAGAAACATCTCGCTTGACATCTATAAGGGGGAGACACTAGCCATCGTCGGCGAATCCGGTTCCGGCAAATCCGTCTTCACCAAATGTTTCACAGGCATGCTCGAAGCCAACGGCTCCATCGACGAGAACTCCCACATCGAATATGCAGGCATCGACTTGGCCAGAATCAACAACAACGAGGACTGGCTCAGTATCCGTGGAAAAAGAATTGCCACGATTTTCCAGGATCCGATGACTTCCCTGGATCCACTCAGGAAAATCGGAAGCCAGATCACAGAAGTCATCCGTCTTCATAGAGGCCTAGACAAGGCCGAGGCAAAGCAGGAGGCAATCCAGCTTCTTAAAAGAGTCGGCATCAAGGATCCCGAAAAGAGATTCAACGATTATCCTTTCCAGTATTCCGGTGGTATGAGACAGCGTGTCGTCATCGCCATCGCCTTAGCCTGCAAACCGGACATCCTCATCTGTGATGAACCGACTACCGCCTTGGATGTCACCATCCAGGCCCAGATTCTCAATCTGATCAAGGATTTGAAGGAAGAGTATGGATTCACCGTCCTCTTCATCACTCACGACCTTGGTGTCGTCGCCGAAGTTGCCGACAGAGTCGCCGTCGTCTATGCCGGTCAGATTGTCGAACTTGGAACCGTGGATGACATCTTCTACGATCCAAAACATCCGTATACATGGTCACTTCTTTCCTCATTGCCACAGCTTGGCGAAAAAGGAGAGAATCTCTATTCCATCACCGGTACGCCACCGTCTCTCTTCAACGAGATAAAAGGTGATGCATTCGCACCGAGAAACCCTTATGCGATGGCTGTCGACTTCGTCAAGGAACCACCGATGTTCAAGGTATCCGATACCCATTATGCCAAGACCTGGCTTCTTGATGAACGTGCACCGAAGACGGAAAGACCGAAGATCGTATCCGAAATCCACGACCGTGTGAACAAGATTTATCATGGAGGTGAAAAGCATGAAGAACAGGAATGAAGATTCCAAGTGCAAGGAAATCATCAAGGATCTGACCACCGATGATTTCGACCAGATCATGAAGACCGCCCCCTTGAACAAATATGGTTATCCGTCATACATCCCTTTAAAGAACCGCATGGCCAAGAATGTCGTACTGAAATTCGTCAATGCGACAATCAAGGGTGTCGACGAGAAGAAACTCGACGATGAAGTGGCTTCCTTTGAAATCCTTGAAAGTGAACAGTTCTCCCAGGACGATCCGTTGAAGGACACCAAGGTCAAGTTCCTCGCCGCATTGTTCTCACTCAACCGTGTCGTCGATGGTGGCGTCTATTACCGTGGCGCCTATCTCACCGACAGACTCTCCGACAAGACTGCCCTCAAGCTGACCAAGCATTTCATGGATAAATACTTCCATATCGAGGATGCCCCTCTCATCGAATCCTACTTCGACAAGATGGATGGCGGCCATCTTCCCTATTTCCCGACAAGGACACTTGACGGAAAGAGCGTCATCTTTTCCGCATACAAGGCTGACATACAGGATGCAGCTGAGACGAAGAAGGCTGATGACACCTATACCTTCAACATCTTCCGTGGCGATATCTTCGACATCGAAAACGAGAATGACCTGAAGAAGATCAATGTCATCCGTTCCCTTCTCGATGAGAACAGAATCGTCAAAGGCTTCTACTACAAGGGAAAGATGATTCCTTCGAGATTGACGAAGGACTTCCGTCTCTATCTTGAGAAATCCTTCGTAAAGAAGAATTTCGTCGTCGAAGAGAAAGATTACATTCTTCTCAATACGACCAAGGATGCAAAGACCGGTTATCCGTTGTTCTATCCAATGAGAAACAAGGAAGGAAAGAACATTTCCATCTCCGTACTCAATGCAGATGTCTCCTTATTCGGTTACGACAGCAGATTCAGCAACTTCGACATCCCTGCCGATCGTTCCTTCAACCTCAACAATGAGGATGACCGCATCAAGCTGAAAATCGTACAGTCCCTCTTCTTCAACAAGACGATGATCCAGGGCGCATTATATCTCGATGGCATGCTGATTCCATCCAATCTCTCCTCCTCCGAGATAGAAAGAAGGAGAATGAAGGCAGAGAACGCCTGTGGCATCTATCTTGATGACAACGAGGATTTCGTCAGAATCAATACGAAATTCTCCATCGAGGATAGATTCCGTCTTCTCAGACTCACCCACTATTATGATGGATATTATCCTGACAATATCACTCCGATCAAGAATCATCTTCCGGCTTTGAACAAGACGGACATCCTTGTCCGTTTCGACCATGTCAATGTCGTCTCCGAGGATGGCGATTACATCTTCGACCATGATTTCTGCCTTGATTTCAAAAAAGGTGACCTCTACCAACAGCATCAGTGTGAGGCCTTGGACTATATCATCAGGGCTCTTGTCTCCAAGGACATCAAGATCCGTGGTGCAATCTACTATCATGGATATAACATCCTTGGCGGTTCGCTCGCCAACAGAATGATGTTCAACAAAAAATTCCTGTATGACATCGTTCCCGGCGAACTGCTCGACGACTGCAGAAGAAATCCGATTGTTCAGTACAAGTACAAGATTGATTCAAAGACTGGTATGTTACGTTACTGGCCAACCTTGGACAAGGATGGAAAGGAAGTCCTCTGCTCCGTAGTAAGTGCAAATATCTTCTTCGGAAGCGGAAAGAATGTCGTCAAGGCAAGTGAAAACCTCAACTTTGATGTCTACAAGGGTGAAACATTCGGTCTTGTCGGTGAATCAGGTTCCGGTAAGACAACCATCTCCAGAGCCATTCTTTCCATCAACAAGCTACATAGCGGTGCCATCTACTTCAAGGGAAAACTCATCTCCACCAAGCTTGGCAAGGCAGAGGAGAAACTCACCAAGAAGAACATCCAGATGATCTTCCAGGACCCGGCAGCATCACTCAACGAAAGAGCCAACATCGACTATATCGTCAGTGAAGGTCTCTACAACTTCCACATGTTCAAAGGCAACGAGGAAAGACTCGAAAAGGTTTCCGAGATGATGGAATCCGTCGGTCTTCTCCCAGAACATCTTAGCCGTTATCCACACGAATTCTCCGGTGGTCAGAGACAGCGTATCGGCATTGCCAGAGCCTTGGTCATCGAGCCACAGCTCGTCCTTGCCGATGAACCGATTTCTGCTCTTGATGTCTCCATCCGTGCCCAGGTTCTCAACCTTCTCAAGAAACTTCAGAACGAAAAGAGCCTCACCTACCTCTTCATCGCCCATGACCTAAGCATCATCCGTTATATTTCAGACAGAATCGCCGTCATGCACCAGGGACACATCGTCGAACTCGGAAAGGCGGAAGACATCTATTCCCATCCGATTCATCCATATACGAGAGCCCTTCTGACGGCTATTCCACAGCCTGATCCAAAGACGAAGGATATCCGCAAGAAGCTCGTCTATGACAAATCAGATCTCGATTATGAGAAATGCTCATGGATTGAGGTCAATCCCGGACATTACATCCTTGCCACCAAGGAATTGGCTGATGAGTGGAAGAATGACAGAATAGAGAGCAAATTCCTCACGGCATATGAGGAATATTACAAGAAGACCATCGAATAAACAAGGAGTCACATGACCATAAAACCAACAGGAAAGGACATAAGGAAACTGATGAAAGGACTCATTGCAGTCCTGATTCTTTGTGCTGTTCCGATCCTTGCCGGTTTCCTCTTCTCCTATTTCTTTGACCGCAAGCTCCTCTTTGAGACGATTGTCGCCCTATTCTCCCTTATCTATTTCTTCATCATCGTGATACGACTTTCCCGAAAGGATGAACTTTACTTCAGAAAAGGAAAATATCATTCCAAGGATGAATTCAGGCAAAGCGAAGACTACCGTAAATATGTATCCTTCCAGCTTGTCTTTCTCATCCCGACCCTGATTCTTGTCATCATCTCCATCTTCCTGTTCATCTTCTATCGCTGAAAACCTGGCTGTCCAGGGAACGCATCTTGTTCCCAGGCAGCCTTTTTGTATGTCTTGTTATATAATGGATGCATGTCAAGATTCACCAGATTCCTGAAAGCCATCTCCAGAATGGACAACTTCAACAGAATCATCGTCTTCGTCTCCATGGTCATGTTCATGGTTCTGCCATGCATGGTTTTGTTCTACACCAGCGATGACAACTACAGTTTCAAAAGCGTGATGCCATCCATATTGATGCTAGGGATTCTCTTGGGAGACGGAATCCTCGTACTGATTAGACCATTGAAGACATCCTGGGCCTATTTCTTCTGCAACCTCATCGCCACACCATTGATTTATTCCTGCTATGACGTTTCACCGATACCAGGAAAGATCAATTCCTTTGCCATCATGGTCATAAGCATGGTCTATTGCGGAGTCGGACTTTTCATAAATCTGTTTTATCTGTTCAGGCTGATGAAAAGAAAAAATGGAAGCATGTCGGATGAAAAGACGAACAATGATTCCATCTTCGATTTTCTCGGTGGTCAGAAAAAGAACAAGACCATCGCAGACAAACTCGACAAGGCTGTGAAGGAAAACAATCCAAGCGAAACATTGGACAGGATAAAACACATAAAACTATCCAGGGCAAGCAGAATCATAACCTATGGAATATCCCTTGTCATCAGCCTGATCTATCTGATATCGGCACTCACGAAAAAAGGAAGTGACGGAAACATATTTGCCATCATCATGTTCCTCGTCATGGTTCTTTCCTCCATCCTTCTTATCGCTTCCTTGATTTTCCCTACCGACTTCAAATATCTCTACTATTCCAACACGATATTCCTATATATCTGTGCCATCATATCCTCAAAGCAGTATGAGATGAAATCGATATTCCTCATATTGACCATCATTCTTGTCGGTCTTTCATTCCTGATCACCCTCATCGTCGAGGGAAGGACATGGACCGGTGCAGATACGGACTAATGTTTTCTGCTCACAAGAAAACGATCGCGGCCATATAAATCCTTGATGACATAAGATTCATAATCCGGATTCATCTCCTTCATGAGACGAAGGGTCTTTTGGGCGTTTTTTGCTTCCAGTTCAAAAAAGGCATAGCCGCCATGATTCAGATGTTCATCCAAATCACGGAATATGCTTCTATAGGAATCCATGCCATCCTTTCCCGAAAAGAGAGCAAGGGCCGGTTCAAAGGGGGCATCTACCTCATTGCTGTCTTCTTCGATATAGGGAGGATTGGATATGATGACATCAAAGGTCCTGTCGATATCCTTAAGAAAATCCGATTTGACGAAGCTGACATCCAGATTGTTGTATTCGGCATTCTTCCTGGCCATTCGAAGAGCACCATCGGATATATCAGAGCCCATGACACATGCGGAAGAAAAATATTTTTTCATGGCCAAGGCAATAAAGCCACTTCCTGTGCAAAGGTCAAGAATGTTCTTTCCGTCAAAGTCATGATTTTCGCGAATATGGGAGTATATAAAATCCGCTGTCTCCATCCTGGGAATCAAAGTATCCTCATTCAGGAAAAGATGAAGAGAAAGAATATCCGTATATCCGATCAGGTATGCGACAGGATATCCGGATTTCAGCTTTTTCAAAAGAATGTCAAATTCCTCCATGCTTACCTTATCTTCATCTCCGATGATGCCGATACGATCGAAGTCCACATGAAAATAACCATCAAAGATATCCCTGATGTCAGCCAACGGAATCTCATTTTCTCTAAGCGAATGGAATATTTCGTTATATGTCATAAGTGAAAACAGCAACAGATGATCTGTTGCCGTATTTTTTATTCTGCAGTCGTACCAAACTGAGCCTGAAGTTCCTTCGTCTGTTCTTCGAGAAGGTCCTTCTGGTTTGCCTCGTTGAGGGCAGAGACAAGTTCATCAAGATCGCCATCCATGATCTTCGGAAGGTTGAGAGTAGACCAACCGATTCTATGGTCAGTGACTCTGTTCTGCGGATAGTTGTAGGTTCTGATTCTTTCGTTTCTTTCACCTGTACCGACCTTCAGTCTTCTTTCACCGCCGACCTTTCTGGCGATTTCCTCATCATGAAGTGCCTGAAGCTTGATCTTCAGCATTTCCATGCAGCTTTCCTTGTTGGCAAGCTGGTCTCTTTCAACCTGGCAGGAAACAACGATGCCTGACGGGATATGGGTGATACGGACAGCAGATTCCGTCTTGTTGACGTTCTGTCCACCGGCGCCTGAAGAATGATAGGTGTCAATCTGAAGGTCCTTTGGATTGATGACGACATCGACATGTTCAATCTCCGGCATGACCAGAACAGTGGCCGTGGAAGTCTGGATTCTGCCATTGGCTTCCGTAACCGGGACTCTCTGGACTCTATGGGCACCGGATTCGAATTTCAGCTTGGAATAGACCATCTTTCCCTTGATCTTGAAGGATATAAGGGAATAACCACCAAGAGGTGTCGGCTGGGAATCAAGAATCTTGATCTTCCATCCGTTCTTGTCACAATAGTGGGAATACATCCTGAAAAGATCACCGGCAAAGATATTGGCTTCATCACCACCTGCAGCGCCACGGATTTCCATGATGATGTTCTTGTCATCGTTTTCATCCTTCGGAAGAAGGGCAATCTTCAGTTCTTCCCTCTTGCTCATGATGGCATCAGTAAGGGAATTGAATTCATCCTTACCCAAAGCCTGGATTTCCGGATCAGAGTCATTCATCATGACACTGGCATCTTCCCTGTTGCTTTCCATCTCCAACAGTTCGTTATACATCCTGACAGGTTCATCAAGAGTTGCCCTCTCCTTGTTGAGCTTTGTCATCGTCTGGATATCTGCACTTCCATTGGAAAGAATATTGTCAATATCCGTAAGACGTTTCTTCATCGCCTTAAGTCGTTCAATCATGTAATCAATAGCCATTTTATTATTTCTCCTTTATCCACGAATCACAAAAACAGACCTTATACTTATAGGATAAAGGCCGCTATAAAAAATGTTCCTTGATCTCAAATTCTGAAATATGCTTCATAACTGGGCTATTCTACCATATCAACGTAATTTTTTGAAGAAGTCATCCATGATTGGCTTGAATCTATCATCCTCGATTCTATGGACATGAAGCCTATCATCCACAAAGGCATGATAGTGGGAAAGACTACCTAGTTTCTCATCATCGAGTACATAATAGACATCCTTTATGCCTGCCTTGATTATGGCGCCAAGGCAGAAAAGACATGGCTCAAGATCGACGATCAGGATGCAGTCTGACAGATATCTGGATTTCTGTTTTTTCATTCCCTTCTGAATCACATTGAACTCAGCATGTGAAAAGGGATCATTCTTATCCTCTACCTGGTTGGAATCAACAAGATATGTTCCATCCGGAAAGACAAGCAAGGCAGAAACAGGGATTTCGCCCCTTATGGCTGCATTCCTCGATTCATCATACAGGATATCCAGATAGGCAGATAATTCATTTCTTTTCATATATATAAATTATACCAAAACAAAAAAAGCCATCGCACACAATGTAGCAATCTTATGGCTGCTGCCTTCCGGCCCTGACCAGGTTCGACGAACATTGTCGCGATGGTGGTATCATTATATCAAAATTGAATCTTTTGACAATCCATTTGAAATGATTTTCATCAAAAATACCTCCCTAGTATATGACTAGAGAGGTACATATCATTATTCAGCAGCCGTCTCGGTTGATTCTTCCTTCTTATCCTTCAGGACAAGGTTCATGAGGATACCCAAGATCATGGCAACAGCAGTGGATGTGACCGTGATAAGCGGATTATCCGGATCAACGAACTTGAAGGCAAGTCCGCCGATACCAGCGACAAGAATGACGGAGGCGACGAAGATGTTCTTCGTCTTTCCCATGTCGACGTGCTCGTTGATCATCATCTTGACACCAGAAGCAGCGATGAATCCATACAAGAGAAGGGAGACACCACCGGTGACACAGGTCGGAATCGTCTGGGTAAGAGCCATGATTGGAGCCAAGAAGCCTAACAGAATGGAGAATGCACAGGCAAGCATGATGACCTTGACGGAAGCAATCTTGGTGACACCGACGACAGCGACGTTCTCACCATAGGTCGTATTGGCGGCACCGCAGAAGAGACCGGAAACAGCAGTGGCGATACCATCGCCCATGAGGGTATTGGTAAGACCTGGCTTTTCAAGAAGATCTCTTTGAAGAAGGCCGGACATATTCTTATGATCGCCGATATGCTCACAGATGGTGACAAAGGAGACAGGGATGAACAGCAAGGCAATCGTACCGATCTGGGAAGCAGAGAATGGGTTCGTGGCGGCAACATATTTGGTTCCATCCAACATATATAAGTCAGATGCTGCATAGTTCCAACTCTTCGGAAGGAAGAGGAAGCTCGGAAGATCAAGGAAGGACTGGATGGTGACATTGGCGACTCTCTCTCCGGTAGCGGCATCAACCTTGGTGAAGAGGTTGACCAGTGGTGAGAAGTCGATGATATGGAAATACTCATTCTTGCAGCCGTAATATCCGATGAGAGTGAAAATCATGGCGGTAAGATAACCGGCACCCATACCGATGACAAATGGAATGAGGGCGACCGTCTTCTTTCCGTAATGAGCGGAAACAGCAGTGACGAACATGGCAACAATACCAGAAAGAATGGCGATAAGGTTATAAGACTGGGCATTGCCACTGGCAGAAGTTAGGTTGGAGATGGCAGATGTGGAAAGACCCAAGCCGATGACCATGATGACTGGTCCGACGACGATTGTCGGAAGAAGCTTGTTCAGCCAGCCGACACCGGCAAACTTAATGACAAGGGCAACGACGACATAGACAAGCCCAACAAATGCCATACCAATAGGAAGAGCCCAGAGGTTGGCAGACTTTCCGACAAATTCACCTGCGGCATTGTATAGGTTCACTTGACCTAAGCCGATTGCGGCAGCCATAGGTGAGATATAGGCGAAGGAAGAGGCGAGGAACATAGGAGATTTCATTTTGGTCAGGAAGATATAGATGAGCGTACCGATACCCGCCGAAACAATGGTCGGAGCAATCAGTGCCTGTGCCAATGAAGTACCATCGGCAGCGACATATCCGTTGAAGACGATCAACGGAACCGTGATGCAGGCAACGAACATTGCCAGCACGTGCTGAATAGCCAAGATAATCCACTCACCGATTTTCTTTGGCGATTCATCGACTTCCAGAATCAAACCGTTTGCATGTGTAGTTTCCATAAGTTCTCCTTTCCTTGTTTTTCGCCATACTCAGGCAAAAAAAAGAGGCTATCATGCCTAGCCCCTAAAAAAGTCGATGGTTGGTTCTTCTCTATGGAAGAAAAAAAGAACGGAAGAGTTACAAAATGTCTTACAGATGTAAGAATGACAGATACGATTCATCATGAATACATTTGTCTGTAAAGTCATTTTCAAAGAACCCGAAGATGATTATACATACATATAAATTAAATTGAAATATTTATTTTCGGAAAGCATTATAAGATAGGAATCATACCAGTTCCTCTTCAGTTTCAGGGCATCTGTCAAAGACAGATCCATGATTTTTGCATTAAACACACGGTATTCCCGGCACCTGTTTCTTTTCCTCATATTCTCCGTTGAAAATCATGATTCCACATTCGTTTCCCTTGAAATATCCGTCACTTCCAGGCAACCATGCATCCTATAAGATATATTCTTCTTACCAAATGGATTACCCTCCATGATGAAGATGACGATACAGACAGGAATCTCATTGTAATCCTTTGCTTTCTTCCCCATCCTGTCGCTGACAAGACGACACATATAGAAGTATGCCCTGTTCAGGATATCACCGCTGTTGATGTTCAGGATTTCTCTGGCATTCTCGGTATTGTCATTGAATACTTGTCTCACCAGGATATCAGGGTAAGCGCCTCGTCAATTAGCGGCTTTTCCATAATCATCCCTCCTTCATATGTATATCTACAAATGCACATGTAAATCACAAAAAAGGAGGCTTTCATGCCTCCTCATCAGAAGAATTGAATTTCATGTTATTCGGTCTTATCGGACTTCTTCTCTTCTTTCGTCATCTTGATCCAATGATAAATCAACACTCCCAACATGAAGAAATTGAATATGCTGAAAAGCACAGACAGAATGCGTACAACAACAGTGACAAAAGAAATATTACCTGGTATGATGACAGAAAGATAAACAAACAATGACATTGTCATTATCGAACCAATATATAAGCCAAGAAGCAATGACATAAAGCAGGAAATCCTTGTTGTTATTGCAAATTCCCAGCCGTCATACCAAATCAATGAAAAATGTCAGGGGTTGGTTATGACGTTATTTTATTTATTCTTGGTTTCTTCGGCAATCTGCTTTTCCAGGTTTTCTTTTCCGATGGAAAGCATCAGCTTGATTCTGTTTTCCTGGTTGACCTTCGGTGCACCTGGGTCATAATCCACGGCGACGATGTTGGCCTGTGGGTATAATTCCCTTATCTTTCGGATCATGCCCTTGCCGGAAATGTGGTTCGGAAGACAACCGAAAGGTTGCGTGCAGACGATGTTCGAGTAACCGGATTCGGCAAGTTCGAGCATCTCACCGGTAAGAAGCCATCCTTCTCCCATTCTGTTTCCATAGCCGTTGACACCCTTGTTGAGTTCCTTGACATGGGCATAGGTTGCCGGGACATAGAAATCGGAATATTTCCTGATGGAATCATTGAACATGTTCTGGATCTTGGTGGCATAGTCAAACAACCATTTGCAGACGACTCTCTTCAGCTTATGTCCGCCATAGAGATCGATGTCGATGATTCTGTTGTCAATCTTGAAGAGGACGAAGTTCATCATGCCCGGAAGATTGACTTCGCAATCCTGCTCGGCAAGGAACTTCTCAAGGTTGTTGTTTCCCAAGGCTGCATATTTCACATAGATTTCGCCGACGACACCGACCTTGACTCTCGGTTTGTCATCCTTCTTTATCCTGGCAAAATCCTTGACGATGTTTTCAAGGTTTTCCCTGATGATCTTATTCTTGTATCCGTTCTTGTAAAGCATCTGGTCACAGAGTGTGTCCTGCCATTTCTTCACCATGGCATCCGTCTCACCCTTAGTGACCTCATATGGTCTGACCTGATTGGAAAGACACATGAGCATATCACCATAGATGACGGCTGCCAACACTCTTCTAATCATGCCAAGTGTGATGGTAAGACCAGGGTTCGGTTCAAGTCCGGAGACATTGACGGAGACGGTAGGCACAAATCCAAGTCCAGCTCTTTCCATGCCCTTTCTGAGAAGCTTGATGTAATTGGAAGCTCTGCAGCCACCACCGGTCTGAGTGATGAGCAAGGCAACACGATGGACATCATATTTTCCAGACTGCACGGCTGCAATCATCTGACCACAGGAAAGGATAGCCGGATAGCACATGTCGTTCTGAATGTATTTCAGTCCGGTCTGGGCGATTTCCGGCCCGGTCGTTTCCAACAGTTCCGCCTTGTATCCATAGTGGTTGAACACCTTGGCAAACATATTGAAATGAATCGGAGCCATCTGAGGGAAGAGAAGCGTATATGACTTCTTCATCTGCTTGGTGAAGAGAATTCTTCCCGTCTTGTCTCTTTTCAGTTTGATTTCTTTCTCAGCCATCTTACTTACCTTCCTTATCCTGAGATTTCAGCTTGGCAGCCTTCTGTTTCTTCAAGGCTTCAAGAAGCGAACGGATTCTGATTTTCACGGTGCCAAGATTGGTGACCTCATCGATCTTGACCTGGGTATAGATCTTTCCGTGTCTTTCAAGAATGTCCCTGACTTCATCTCCAGTGACGGCATCAACACCACATCCGAAGCTGACAAGCTGGATGAGCTGCATGTCATCCTGTCTTGCCACATAGTTGGCTGCCTTGTACATTCTGGCATGGAATGTCCATTGGTTGAGAACAAGGGATGGGTCCGGATTCTTTTCCAGTCTGGAAATCACATCCTCACTGACGATGGCACAGTCATACTGAAGAATCAGCTTGTTGATGTCATGGTTGACCAAAGGATCGACATGATATGGTCTTCCAGCAAGTACGATGATGGTCTTGCCCTCTTTTCTTGCATCGGCGATGATGTTCTCGCCATGTCTCTGGATCAAAGCCTTATACCAGTCATATTCCCTGAAAGCCTCATCGGTAGCCTTTTGGACCTCGACGAGTCCAAGGTCAGGGAAATATTTTTTCAGGGTCTCATGGACCTTGAAGGCAAAATGTTTTCTTTCGTGCAGGTTGACATAATCATTGATGAAAAGAATTTTCTTCTGGTCAAGAACCTTCATGTTCACCTTGATGACTTCCGGGTAATAGGCGACGACCGGACAGTTATAGTGATTGTCGGTATGTTTTTCCTTCAGATTCCATGTCATGCATGGATAGAAGATGGTATTGACACCCTTGTCGATGAGATTCATGACATGCCCATGCATGAGCTTTGCCGGATAGCAGACCGTATCACTTGGAATGGTCATCTGTCCGGAATGATAAAGTTTTGAGCTGGATGGGTCAGAAAACACAACCTGGAATCCAAGTTTCGTATAGAACGTGGACCAGAATGGAGCCAACTCATAATAGTTGAGTCCCATCGGGAAGCCGATTTTTCCTCTGGCATATTTCTTTTCATCATCCAAGGCATGGTCATAGGAACGAAGAAGATGATTCTTGAAGGAATACATGTCCATGGAACCTTTGCTTCTTGCCTTCTTGGTGACCGGCTTCTCACATCTGTTTCCACCGATGAAGGAACGTTTGTCATCAAAAAGTGACATCGTAAGATGACATTTGTTGTTGCATAGCTGGCAGACATAGGAAATGACCTTCCTATGGAAATCCTTAAGCTGATCCCTGGTGATGATCTCAGAACGGTCAAGTCCGAGTTCCATGGCATCCAATGCGGCACCATAGGCACCCATCAGTCCGGCGACATTGGAACGGATGACATTGACTTTCAGTTCCATCTCAAAGGCACGAAGAACGGCATCATTGAGGAACGTTCCACCCTGTACGACAATCTTCTTTCCCAAATCATCCGGGGAAGCACAGCGTATGACCTTGTAGAGGGCGTTCTTGACGACGGAGATGGCAAGTCCGGCGGCGATGTCGTTTACGGAAGCACCATCCTTCTGTGCCTGCTTGACACTGGAATTCATGAAGACGGTGCATCTCGATCCGAGATTGACCGGCCTTTTGGCCTCCAGGGCAAGTCTGGAGAAATCCTGGATGGAATATCCCAAGGACGTGGCAAAAGTCTGGAGGAAGGAGCCGCATCCGCTTGAGCAGGCCTCATTGAGGAAGATGTCATCGATGACACCGTTCTTGATATGGAAACACTTGATGTCCTGACCGCCGATGTCGATGATGAACTCGACATCCGGAAGGAAGTGCTTGGCTGCCTGGAAATGGGCCATGGTCTCGACGATGCCATGGTCAAACCTGAAGGCATTCTTGGCAAGTTCCTCACCATATCCGGTGGCAGATGAACCGGCAATATAGGCCTTTTCATCCATCTTGGAATAGATTTCCTCAAGTATGTCCTTGAGCAGGGCGATCGGATCACCTTTGTTGGGAACATAATTCGTATATCGGATTTGGTAATCCTTGTCGACAAGGACGACCTTCAAGGTCGTCGAACCGCTATCGACACCTAGATAAAGAGGCCCCTGATAACCTTCCAATGCCAGGACAGGAACGACATGCTTATCATGTCTTTGCCTGAATTCCTGATATTCCTTCTCATCGTGGAACAGAGGTTCCAGATAGGCAAAGTTCTCGTTGTTTCTGTAATTCGAGACCTTGTCCATGATGGAATAGATATCCGTAGGTTTGTCCTTCTTGGCAAGAAGGGCGGAACCGATGGCAACGAAGTACAGGGAATCCTCAGGAAGGACACCCTTGACCTTGAGGACCTTATCAAATGCATCCCTGAGTTCAGACATGAAGGTCAGCGGTCCACCAAGATACATGACATTTCCATCCACTTCCCTACCCTGGGCAAGACCGGCGATGGTCTGGTTGACGACGGCATAGAAGATACTTTCAGCCACGTCTTCCTTCTTTGCACCCTGATTGAGAAGAGGCTGTACGTCACTCTTGGCAAAGACACCGCAACGGCTGGCGATGGTGTAGGTTCTTTCGTGATGTTTGGCAAGTTCGTTGATTTCAGTGACCGGAACATTCAGAAGGGAAGCCATCTGGTCGATGAAGGCTCCGGTGCCACCGGCACAGGTTCCGTTCATTCTGACTTCGACACCATTGTTCAGGAAAAGAATCTTGGCGTCCTCACCGCCAAGCTCGATGATGCAATCCGTCTCAGGATAAAATCTCTTGGTCGTCTCCCTGGTGGCATAGACTTCCTGGTAGAACGGGAACTTGCATCCGTCAGCGATGCCCATGCCGGCAGAACCGGTAAAGGCGAGGGCAACTTCCCTCATTCCTTTCAGGGGTCCCTCTTCAAGCGCCTTGAGAACGGAAGATAATTTCTCGCTGATACGGGAAAAATGTCTTTCGTAGGTCTTATAAATGACTTTATCATCGTCATCAAGGACGACGGCCTTGATGGTAGTAGATCCGATATCGATACCGACAGAAATCATGATTGACTATCTCCTTTGCTGGTGGATTCATCCGAGAAATCCACTACGACACCTCTTGGTGCATCACCAAACTCCAACTTTGACATGCTGGAAGATTCACCGATGGAACGGATGAAGCTTCCTCTTGCCTCGCTTTCCTCGCCATGGACATATTCGCTGGCATGGAATGTCTGGTAGACACTTGTCTGCATGGCTATCGGCATGCTCTGTCTGAGCACATCCGTATTCTCCTCCACGACGACATAGGCATTTGCCAGGCAGAAATGATTCATGTATGTTCCCATGACGACAGCTCCACACGGAACGATGAGAGTCACCAATGGAACGATTGACGAATCCTGTACCTGGATATAGCTTGTCCCCCATAAGGCAAATCCATACATACAGCCAAACAGCAGGTAGATTGGGAGATTCAGTTTCACCGTCTCGGAAAGACGATATCCCGTGAACCCCTTCGAAAAGCTCTTGGCTACACTCCTCGACTGACTGGAACTGACATTCAGGTCAAGATCCGGGAACAGGATGGAGGAGATGTAATGGAAGACGAGGTTCTCATTGACACCAAGGAATATGATGAAAAACAATGGGAAGAAGAGAGAAACACCGACATAGATAGTCAGAGGTCTGGTCAGCTTATATATGTTTTCCATGAGGAACTCCATCATTTCCAGTCTTGAAGTATGTCCTTCGGAGAACTTTCCCATCAGATCGAGATAGGTAGGTTTTGCATCCGGGAAACAGGATACGATGTTCGGTATGCTGAGCCCGACGATGACGCAACACAGCACACAAAGCCCCAATCCGGCGAAGATGACCAGCGTCACGCCGAAGATTCCACCTTTGTTCGACTGAAAAAATGCCTTATAACCATCCAGGAACCCTAGTTTTCTCTTTCCGATTCCGTTGATGTCGTATCTCACTCTTCTGTCGATGGCATAGAACATCGGAAGAATGAAATAAATCAGAAGGAGAGACATTCCATAGGTCAGAACCGTCATGAAGAAAAGAACCATAAGAAGAAAAACTGGTGCCAAAAGAGACAACAGGTCCACAAGAAGTCCCTTGTTGAAAATTCTTCTGATACGTTGCAAATATCTCCTCGTGATGTTATCCTGAACCATTTTTCCAAATTAAAAAATTATATAT